>CALHRJ010000450.1 GCA_938038395.1 uncultured Deinococcales bacterium
CCGATGGTAACAGCAGGAGAGATGGATAAGTCACTTCCTTTTTCACCTGTTGGTGCGGGTGCGAAAACGATTGAGTCTGCTCAAGAGTTTCGTAAACTAACTGAAGCACTGATTCAAGTGGCTGCAACCGAAACACGTTTACGCCGTGTGGGTGAAGAAATCAAGAAGACGAGTCGTCGTGTAAATGCTTTGGAACAGATTGTTATTCCGGGTATTGCTAGTCAGATTCGTACCATTCGCGATGTTCTTGACCAGCGTGGACTTGAAGAAGTTACTGTTCTTAAGCGTATTAAGGCAAAGCTTGACCTAAAAGCTGCAGATGAAAAAGCTGCACGTGAAGCTGCGAAAGCCGCTTAAGTATAAGTTTTAAAATTTGATACTTTAAAGCCCCTTTCAGGAGGGGCTTTTTTTATGGATTGTGCCATTAACTACAGATTAAGATGATAGAGTCTAGGAATTAAGTCTATGAATTATGCAGAATGAGCTTTCTACATTTATTAATTACATTTTCATTCTGAAAATGGGCACTTGTATAACTGTATTGAAGTCAGTAGGTTTGAATATTTTATTTAAGATTCATATTTTCCTGTTATAAGTAAGTAGCAACAAATTAGTATCTGTAAATGAGCGGTTAAATAGATGACGGTGTTAATTACAAGACAGTAGTCTTTTTCTAAACAATCAACAATAAGAAAACAGAAGATGTTGAGACCTAACTAATGGTCAATTCTATAGTTTTTGGAGTTTAATAATGAGTCGAGTACGGTTACAAATTACAGCGCATAGTATCGCGTTTTTGCTGGGTGTTAGTGCGGTCTTTGTTGCTTTAGGATATAGCGCAGGCTTTGTTGGCGATCTATTTTTTAATTTTGATAACGCTATTCGTATTGCGGCTGGTATCTTTTTGATATTTATGGGAATTGTAATGATGAGAGTGTTACCAATTCCATTTTTGAATCAGGAATTTAGAACACATATGGCACGTAAGCCTGGTGGTTATCTTGGCTCATTTTTTGTGGGTCTTGCTTTTGGTGCAGGTTGGACACCCTGTATCGGACCAATTCTTGGTGGTATTCTAGCGATTGCTAGTGCTGGGGGAGATGCTGCTCAAGGTGCGTCTTTATTAGCTGTTTATTCGCTCGGCTTTAGTATACCGTTTTTGTTAGCAGCACAAGCCTTGACTGCTTGGCGCAAACTGAATAAGTATTCTGGTATCATTGAAAAAGTTGGTGCAATTCTTCTGATATTGGTTGGGCTTGTTTTACTGTTAGATCTTATGAGTTGGTTAGCGCCCTATTTATTAGTATTTGGATCAGTTGAAGGTATTCTAGGGGAAAGTGCGGCTGTTAATCCAAGTTACTTTATTGCTTTTTTAGCAGGTGCATTGTCTTTCTTATCACCTTGTGTATTACCGATTCTACCGGGCTTTTTAGCATATTTAACAGGTATGAACTCTCAAGAATTGTTAAACCCAGGTGATGTTTCAGCTACTGTTTAAAAGAATTTAAAATTAGTATTTTTAATAGTTCAAGTACCTAATCGGTGCTTGGACTATTGCTATTTTTACTGATTTTTGATGGTTCAATTTGCTATTCAATTCATAAAGAACGTGCTATAACTAGGTAGTAAGAGATTGATAGTTTTAGGTTCTTACAAGCTTTCAAAAAATGGCAATGACATTGATAGAAATACTAATGAGAACAAGTAATAATTTGAAAAGAGGAGGGTCATTATGCCAATAAATTTATATGTAATTCGCCATGCTAAAGCTGGTGAACGTGGCGAAGCGTATCCTGATGATAGCTTGCGCCCTCTTGTAAAAAAGGGTCATAAGCAGTCAGAGATGTTGAGTAAAGCGATGGCTGTATTGCGTATTAGTTTGGATAAGTTGTGCTCGAGCCCCTACACACGTGCCAAAGAAACCTCCGAAGCTTTTAAGGGGCGACTTAAAAACGGCAAAAAAATCATAGAATTGCCAAGCTTAGCAAGCTTAGACTACGACCAACTTTTAAAAGACCTACAAGACTTAAATCTAGAACCTGACAGCCATATTGCAATTGTAGGGCATGAACCTTACCTATCTGAATTTTGTTCCTTTATGCTTTCTGGAAGCACAGACGAAGTCGCCTTACGCTTTAAAAAAGCGACAATGGTACATCTGTATGGCAGTCTGCAAGCAGGTACAATGGCGATGCACAGTATGATTCAACCAAAAATTGCAGCTGCAATTGTTCAAGAAGCCTATGTTGACGATTAAGCTTAAAAAACCACGCTTGATCCAATATTAATACCAATTTCGCCTAATTTATGAATTAATTCAGGATATATTCGGACTTGAATACCTAACTGTGAAGCGGAATATGGTTGAGCACCTGACGTTTCAAGCCAGTTAAGCTATTAACGATATTTTTAGACTCGGTATAAAGTGATTATCAAAGAAAAACCCTATACTTTATGGGTATAGGGTTTGTTAGAAGACTATGCTTCCGTTGCGTCCTAAATAGAATACATTTCAGCCGTTAAGGCAAGTGTTAAGACTACTAGCTGTACACACATCATGAGATATCGATAAACTAAAATATGCTCGAGCTATTGTAACTATGCAAGGCTAGGGTAATAGATAGTTGTGACTTTCCTAAAGCTGTTTTGGATATGTTCGAAGGTTATGTTGATGCTAGCCAAACTGAGAAAGTATATGTTTCAGAAGACTATAGAATTGTAGATGAAAATTGGTAGAAGTTTAGGTAGCTCAAAATAATTTTTATTTTGCAGCGATTACACAAATCTCAACTAAGAGTTCTTGCCTTGCTAACCTAGCTTCGACACAAGCCCTTGCTGGTGCATGTCCTTCAGGAACCCAAGCATTCCAGACTTCATTCATAGCTGCAAAATCTTTAATGTCTCGCAAGTAAACGGTAGCTGATAAAAGTTTTTCTTTACTACTGCCTGCTTCAATCAATAAAGCTTCAACACGGCTGAGCGTGCTTTGTGTTTGTGTTGTTAAGTCTGCGCTTGGATCTTCTGGAACTTGTCCTGAAAGGTATACGGTGTCGTTGTGGATGACTATTTTGCTGGCCCTAGCGTTAGTATCTATACGTGTAATCATAATTAACTCCTGTAGTTGTAAAGTTTATACGTTAGCTTATCAGCCACTAATAGGGTAAGCAACTTCATGTCTCATCATTCTTTTTATGACTGATGAAATCCCTAGTAGCGTGAGCAATAACTGTAATTAGAACGATGCCACCACCAATAAAACTTGCGACAGGAGGAAGTTCCTGAAGAAGGACCCAAGCAAATAACATAGCAAGTGGTGTTTCGACAGCACCAATCAAACCAGCCTCCGCAGCAGGGATTTTCCTTACACCTTCAGTTAATAAAATAGCTGCAATTGCAAATATAACACCAAACAGGAGAAGTAAACGGAAGTCTTGAGACGATACTGCAAATGGTTTGCTCATGACTAATCCAAGTATGAACAGTTGCAAGGAAGATGCAGCAGCAGCTAAAACTACAGGTGCCTTTGTAAAAATGCGAATCAAAACCATCATGAGCGCCATGCTAATGGTCATTACTAAAGCAAGAAAATTGCCTAGTGAGTTACCTAAGCCTAAGCCACCATAGACAGTTATAGCGATGCCACAGAGTGATACAAGTGCAGCAATTAAGGTGACAGGTCTGACCTTTTCACGAATCAAAACCCATGCAACTAGCGCAGCTATAAAAGGTGCTGTTGCGTAGATAATTGCCACGTTTGCAACAAAAGTGAGTTTGAAAGAAGCTATAAAGGCAATGCTACCAATGCTACCCACGCTTGCAACTAGCCAACCCCGCCAACCCAATCGAAAGCTTTCATTTAAGGGTTTGCCACGTCCAGTCCACAATACATAAAGGGTAATAAAGACAGCTGAAATAGCCCCTCGCCAACTGATAATGGTCCAAGTATCGCTGGAAATTAGTTTAGTTAATGCGCCTGATAAACTAAAAAATACCGTTGAAGCTAATACAAGGATTATACCAATGATATGGTCTTTTGAAATAGTTTGAGAAGAAGGTTGATTCATTATTTAGGAGTAACCCTACTAAACCTATTTAAAATAGTAGAGTTGCTATTTTTGATGAGAATCATTTTGAAATCTTTTGTAGCGTTGAGATACATAGTCGCATCATACGATTTGACTTTTAAACGATGCTTCGTTTAGTATCGAAGTATGGATGTGAAGCAAAGCTCAAACCTTGATTTGGCAACAGTTGCAAAACTTATCGGTGAACCCTCTCGCGGTGAAATGCTCAATGCACTTTTTTATGTTGATGCATTGCCCGCAAGCGAGTTGGCAAGACGGGCGAATATTACGCCTCAGACTGCAAGCTCACATCTAAATAAATTGTGTGAAAAAGGTTTGATTAAAGTAGAGAAGCATGGCAGACATAGGTATTACAGTTTAGCAAATGCAGATGTAGCGCATTTGCTTGAAACACTATTGGCAATTACGATGCCATGTCAGCTTGAGGCAGGGGAGGAGCTCGAGCCTATCCGCTACGCACGCACATGTTATGACCATGTAGCAGGTCGACTAGGTGTTGCACTTGCAGATGCCCTGCAAGAAAAGAAGTGGATTATGGCCGAAGACAAAGATTTTGTTGTCACAACAAAAGGTGAAAAGGCACTGACTGACTTTGGTGTACCTATCGAGGCATTACGAAAAAAACGCCGTAAATTTGCAAGACAATGTTTAGATTGGACTGAACGTAGATATCATATATCTGGTTCACTAGGGTCAGGTCTAACTGAGCAACTCTTTGAAAGAAAATGGATATTCAAACCTAAGGACAGTAGAGTCGTACACATCAGTAACGAAGGTATTAAAGGCTTTAATGATGTTTTTGGTGTCAAACTTTAAACTTGATGACTGAAAAATAAAAGGCTATATTTCTGAGTAGAATATAGCCTAAGAAGTTGATTTTTTCGTAAATTAACGAGGTTGTGCGATTAAACCATTGTGGGCTTTAATGTATCCACTACGCAAAATATCAAAACCATTTTCATACATATAAAGACCCATTTGCTCGCAGGTCATAAGTTCACGATAACCGAAGTTCATCACTTCACCCATGATGCGGTAGTAAAGTTGGCTTTGTAGTTGCTTTCGTGGTGTCGTCACGATAGCGTAGCCACCAGGTTTAAGAAAACGACGATGGTACTCAATAGCATGTGGCTTGTGTTCATCTGGAAAGTGCTCGATTAACCCAACACTTAATACAATGTCAAAATCAGGCGCATAGTCAATATCTCGCAAATCTTTAACTTCAAACGTGATGTCAAAGTCTTCACGGTAATACACTTTATGTCCACCTGTGGCAGGGTTGTGTCCTAAAAAAGGATAGGCTTCAGGAAAGTTTCCGAAGCGTTCTTCTTCACAGAAGTCATCGTAGTCCACTAGTACAGCATGTCCACCTGGGTACATCGCCATAAGTTGCATAGCTTCATAACCGTCTGCTGCACCTAAAAATAATATTTTCGGATTTTTAACATCTAGACCTTCAAAGAGGGCACGTTTACCACGAGGGTCCCAAACAGCATCTTTTGTGCGATGTATTCTATTCCAGATTTGAACTTGAATAAATTCTTGAAAAGCCTCAGCAATTTCTGAGGTGTCTACTTTTCCTAAAGCACTCCAAAATTTTTGCTGTACTTCTTTCCGTTTAGCGGGAACATCGGTTACGAACATGTCGTGAAAATAACGGTTAAAGTACTGCCATTGGTCACGCACAGGCATTTCTTCGCCATGACTGTGTTCCCAATCTGTACGAACGCTTGAGTAGTTCTCGACCTTGTAAGGACGACCAACATCATTCCAGCCTACTTTAGACCAGTCGGTGTCGCTCAAATCTTTGAAAACATCGGGTGGTGTGGTGCGTAGGTCAATTAGGTGAGTGTTGAGTATCTTGTGTTCACCAATACCTATGAGGCTTTCTTCTGCGCCAAAACTTGCAACAGCCATGTGTATACTCCTTAGGGTTTATGCTAGTAAAAAAGCAAGTTTCAAAGTCATTGCTAAATGCTTATTCTTCAGTTCATAGTTCAATAGTGTGCCTTTCAATTCACTAACTGGCGTATAGAGCTATGGAGTAGTCTATTAGGGCATTCCATCGAAAAAATTAACTGCGCCAGTTGCGAGGTCATATTCTGCACCAACGATTAGTAAATCATCATTTTGAATTACATCTTTGAGGATATCAGAGTTAGATTGTAGTGCTTTGATCGAGTTGCTTACGTTTTCTCTAACTGATTTAGCGATTAAGGTTTCAGTATCTATGTCAGCGTTGTTTGACATAACTGTTTTTACTGCTGGTGAAATTGTAGAAATAAGAGAGTCTAAGCCAGGAGATGGGGCTGGGCTCGAGCTCTGAACTGCATCTACTGTAGCAGCAACTGCCCCACAGCTTGAGTGACCAAGTACAACAATGAGCCTAGTACCTAGATGGTGAACAGCATATTCAATACTACCAATTTGTGTTGGCTTTGCTATGTTGCCAGCCACACGAACTACAAAGAGGTCGCCTAGATTTTGGTCAAAGACTATTTCTGCTGGTACGCGAGCATCCGCACAGCCCAAAATAATTGCTATTGGGTCTTGTTTTTCAACTAGGGCTGTTCGTTGTGCAGCGTTGGTTTCGATATCATTACCATTGATATCTTGGGTAAAACGTTCATTACCTTCTTGTAAGCGTGTAAGTGCTTCTAATCCTTTAATAGACATAGAATCATTTTATCAAGCTCAAAATTGGGTCTTTGAAAGGAAAGTCATTGCATAATTTTTTTTAAGTGTGGTAAGGCGCAATCACTGAGGTGCTAGCGTATTTTGATTAAGCTTTGCTGCGACCAACTCTTTTAACAGGATTTTTTTTACCTCTTTTAGAGGGTCTGTTTATTGAGATGTGTGGTGCTGAATATGTGGAGCTCGAGCTTATTAGACAAGTGTCAATAAAAATCTAACAGCTTTGCATAAGTACTAAAGGAGATTTGTGACTCAGCTTTGTTTATTAATGCCATTTTACAGAAAAACTATTACTGTCTAAAGTAAACACGATTTCTGCCCAACCATTTGCAAACCCGTTAGGTCTTAGATGTGCCCAGTGCTTAACATTCTGATACTTACTATTTTTGAAACTTTTAGTATGGTTATCACCATTAATTGAGAGGACTGGTTTTCCAAATTGTTTTACTAGCTTTTTTAACTCATCATTAAACTTAAGACAGGCTTTTAGAGAGCAACTGCTTGTTGGGTCTGATTGCATTATGAGTACTACAGCAGAATGGTTTTGAGTTGTTGCTTCAGAAAATACCTTTTTTAGAAATACCTTATTAGCATCTAAGATTTCTTCGATTCGTGAAAGGGGAAGAGGATAATCTCCAGGAAAGTTTGGAAAGAATAATGTTGTGAATTTAATATTTTGGTAATCCCAAGAAGCATTTTCAACTTGTGGATTTTGTCTTTCTAAGGTTAGTGATTTGACAGCTTTATCAGTCCCTTGAATTATTTGAGATTTGCCAGGGTTAGTTAGGATGATTTCCCTATAAAGCTTTAAAGCCTGCTCTGGTTTTGGACAATCATTATATTCATTGTCACCAATTGCAATGACAAAAGGGATTTTTGAAGTGGAAAATAGGGTGTTTCGGCTAGAATAAAGCGCTTTAGTGCAACGTGTTCCTGAAGAAAAAATATCTCCAACATGGACAATAAATGGCATTTGAGAATTAGCTACTTCATTAAAAACTTTTGTAATTTTTGAAAACTCACCTGTAGTGTAAGGTGTGTCACCAAAAGCTGCAAACTTAGTAGTCTTGAATACAGGCTTGGGTGTAGGCTCAGGTGCTGGTTCAAGCTCAGGTACTGGTTCAGGTACTGGTTCTGGTACTGGTTCAGGTACTGGTTTAGGCTCAGGTACTGGTTCAGGCTCAATAATAATATCGGGGTCAGGAATAGGTTTGGGTACAGTTGTATTGCAGGCAGAAAATAATATTAGACTTAAAATAATAAAGAGTAATAGTCGACGCTTCATAGCAACAGTATAACCGAGAATAATAGAATTTTAAAAAATGTTTGTAACACATGAAGTTATTCTTAAGAGAAAATTAAATGTTTATTTAAAGTTCAATTTTGAATTGATTTCTTTACTGTAGTATGGGTGATTTTGTGAGGTATTGAGTAGACTATCGTTTAGTATCTTGTTTTATTCTTTGGATAAAATTGTTTATAAAAACTTGCAAAGTTTTCTTCATTGATTGAAAAAAATCCTATCTAATTGACATAGTATTTTCCAGAATGGCCTATAAACTCAAGTGATTGTCTAAATGTTGAATCATTTTGAAACTACGGTTACAAGCTACTTTTAACTATATAATGATGTTAGATTTAGCTACAAAGAGATGTTTAGGGAGAGATTATGTCGGTATATATTCACCAAATTGCTACTTTAGTTCCAGATATTGTTATTCCACAAGAGTTAATTCGTGACTCAATCAAGGCTGGATTTGCGACTGGGGAAAATGCTGATCGGAGGCTCGAGCGCTTGGCGCACCGCATCTACAGCCAATCTGCCATAACGCAGCGTCATACCGTCATTCCTGATTTTGATACAACAAATCCGCATTCGGGTCACTTTTATAACCATGAAAATGGTCAGTTTAAAGTACCCTCGACTAAGTATAGAAATGAGCTTTACACAGAGGCTTCCAAACCCTTATTCACCAAGGTTGCTCAAGATGTACTTGAACAATCTGAGGGCTTTGATGCCTCAGATGTAACACACGTCGTAACCGTATCTTGTACAGGATTTTATGCACCTGGTCCTGACTATGTTTTAGTTAAATCTCTTGGCTTACCAGCGGCTACTGAACGCTATCATATTGGCTTTATGGGTTGCTTTGCCGCTTTCCCAGGACTAAAGCTTGCAAAAACAATTTGTGATGCTAACCCTGAGGCAACTGTGTTGGTGGTTTGCTTAGAACTCTGTACACTACATTTTCAACCCTCTACTGATTTAGATGGCATTATTTCCACTTCTGTATTTTCTGATGGTGCTTCAGCTGCTTTAGTCAGTGGACGTCAACCTACCAAGGACACCACAGTCCTAGAAATGACGCAATTTGCATCTGCACTAACCCCAACAGGTGAAGAGGATATGGCTTGGACAATTGGGAATACAGGATTCGATATTGTTCTGTCGAGTTATGTACCAACGATTATTGAAGCAAACATTGAAGAAGCAATCGCACCACTTTTAGAAAAGTACAATCTTAAAAAAGAGGATATTGATAGTTGGGCCGTTCACCCTGGAGGACGTGCCATTCTTGATAAGGTTATTAAAGGTCTGTCTTTAGAGGCCGACGCACTTGATAGTGCTAGGGAAGTTTTGAAGAACTATGGCAATATGTCGAGTGCAACAATTCTTTTCGTTTTGAAATCCTTGTTAGATGAACCTTTAGAAGCTGAAAAAGAAAATATCTATGCCATGGCTTTTGGTCCTGGATTAACTGTTGAAAGTGGACTTTTTTCTAAGCATACTCTCTAGGGTTAAATCTATAACTAGCTAGTATTCGGGTACTAAACGAAGCATCTAGCCGTTCCAGATATGAGTTGTGAGTATCTAGTGGTACTCGTTGTTATAATGTTGATATAGCCTAGTTCGTGATTGGTCATACCTTTGCTATAAGCTTAAGTGAGTTAGTTCTTAATTATGGTCTTGTTTCTCAAAAACCGTGAACGTTTCAAAGAAGAAAAAATGGATGATCCTGATTGTGATCCTGTATTGTTAGACAATACTTATAGACAATTTGTGATTGTGAATCGTTTGCTTTCTGGCTGGAAACACATTTACAAACGTTGGCTTAAACCTAAAATGTCGGTTGGTGAAACTTATACAGTTTTAGATATTGGTGCTGGTGGGGGAGATGTTCCACTATCACTTATTGCTTGGGCAGAAGCAGATGGCTATAATTTATCTATTACTGCAATTGATCCTGACCCAAGAGCTTTTGATTATATGTTGAAACAAGACTTACCAAACACATTAATGACACGTTGTTGTTCCAGTTATGAATTACTAGAAACAGGTGAGGCTTTTGATTTTGTAATCTCAAATAATGTTTTGCACCATCTACCTGAATCTGAGTTGATAGCCTTTTTAGAAAGTAGTCAATTGCTTGCAAAGAACTTCGTGATACATAACGATATTGTTCGTGATGATTTTGCTTATTTTGGGTTTGCTGTTTTGAGTAAATTATTTTTTCACAAGTCTTTTATTTCCTACGATGGTTTACTTTCAGTACGTCGCAGTTTTACAAAAAAGGAACTAGAAAAATTTATGCCAAACAATTGGCGTTTGAATTCAGCCTTTCCATTTCGGCATTTGCTTATGTATGAGGTTACTGTCCAACATGTTTCCTGAACCTGTAAATAATGGTATTGACGAGAATCAAGCTCCTGCTTTTGATGCACTTCCAGAAGTAACTGAGGTCATTATAGTGGGTGCTGGTGCTGCGGGATTATTTTTAGCCTGCTCTTTGGCACAAGCAGGTATAGCTTGTGTTGTACTTGAAAGACGGCAAGATGCATTTTTGCATTCTCGCTCTATTGGAATCCATCCACCAGGCTTGCGCGCTTTAGATACGATAGGAGTTGGCGCAGAAGTAATGAAGCAGGCTGTAAAAATTAAACGTGGGATTGCCTTTGACGAGAATAGGCGCTTGGGTAGTTTGAGTTTTGAACATTGCCCAGAACCGCACCCCTTTGTACTTGCGCTCGAGCAGTATAAAACAGAAGCACTGCTCGAGCTTAGACTCAGAGAATTAGCACAGCACTTACCCGTACGCCTTGTACGAGGTGCGGAATGTATAGATATATTACATGGCACCAGAGGTGTTCGGGCTACTTTTGTAAAAGATAATCAAGAACACTTTATGAACGGTCTTTTTCTAGTCGCTTGCGATGGCAAAGAAAGTACAGTACGTAATTTGATGGGCATTCGTTTCCAAGGTAAGTCTTATAAAGACACCTATATCATGGGTGATTTTGACGATGCGACAGACTATGGTGATGACGCAGTGTTGTACTTCGACATTGATGGCATTGTTGAGTGTTTTCCTTTGCCAGACAAGAAGCGGCGTTGGGTTGTCAAAACACCGAAGTTTATGCCAGCACCCGAGGTTGCGTCACTCACTGACTTGATAAAAGAACGCACAGAGCATGAGGTAGATAGTCGCTCAAATTCTATGATTAGTAGTTTTGGTGTTCAAAAATTTGTGGCAGATCGCTTTGTGCAAGGTAACGTTATATTGATTGGTGATGCCGCGCATGTGGTGAGCCCAATTGGTGGACAGGGTATGAACTTGTCGTGGTTAGACGGGATTGCCTTAACTGAGTTACTTACTAAAGCTGTGCCAATGGCTGGCTTTGATCGCAATGAAAGCCAAAAGGAGCAGTTGTTTATAAATTTTGAGCGTGATCGTAAACGAGCAACACGCAACGCGATTAAACGTGCTGAGTTTAATATGATGATGGGTAGACGTGTGCCTTTTGAGATAATTCAGGATATTCGTTCTGGTTTTGTCAAGGTGGTGGCTGGGGGAGAGACCAGTTCAGTGGTGGAGAGGGTGTTGGCTCGAGCCTTCACGATGCAGAAA
>CALHRJ010000451.1 GCA_938038395.1 uncultured Deinococcales bacterium
ATTACGTCTGAAATTATTTAGTTTGTGAAACCCTTAAGGTTTATGAGCGAATCTGAGCATAATACTATCATGCGCTCAGCATTTAATCAAGCAGTATGGTTAGGTTTGCGCTTTTAGCAGATGGCAATATTTTAGAGTTAAGGAACATATTACTAAGAGACGCACCTTTGTAGATTTTGCGCTGGACTTACAGGGCATAAAAACTCGCCACTTCGACAACATCTAGTTTTATGGTTAGTCGTTTCAGTGTAAATACTTAATCTTAATGTGCAAATTGATACTTTCTAGGTAAGTCAAGTTGATTTAAAGCAATCTGAACTGCTGCTTCAACAGGATTAAATATAGCATCTTGAAAATCTAATTCTAGTTCTGTAAGCAGTATCTTAAAATATTCTAGATAGAAGCTATGTTCAAACAAACCACCTATACTACTCACTTTTGAAGACATCGATAGACCTTTTAAATAGCTTAATTGCTGTTTAAAGACAGCAAAGTGTTTTTCGAGTATCACCATACTACTCACATCACCTTGTTGTGCTAAATCCAGTACGGTTCTCACAAAATTGGCAATCGTTGATTTGGGTTTATTATGTAAAACATCTAAAAGCTCAGTGATGGTTTCTATGTTATAAAAACTCTTAACTGCTTTTAGTAAAGAAGAGTCAATCTGCAAATCACTATCAATCACACTCTGCCTTATAGCATCTAGTGCTATGCCGTAGCCACTACCTTGGTCCCCTAAAATATGCCCCCAACCACCCACACGAATCATTTCATCTTGTTGCCGAGCAATCATGATCGCGCCTGTACCCGCTAAAACAAGAATGCCCTCTTCCCCAGCAAATGCACCTAAATGAGCAGCGTAAGCGTCACCAATAATATAAAGTTGAGAAGGGTTTAAACTGAGTGTAGAAGCCCATGTTGCTGTTCTTTCTGCAGTTACACTACCAATTCCCGCTGCAGATATACATACCTTAGCAAGTTGCGAAGCTTCAGGGCACAACTGCTTTACACAATCATTAAAGATTTCATAACTTCGGTCCCAACCGACGTCATACGGATTAGCACCAACCGTACTATAACTAGCAATAGTCTCACCATCTTCATTACAAGCAAGACCTACAGTCTTAGTGCCTCCACTATCAATACCAATATAAATAGGTGTTGTTGACATAGATAAATTATCGTTTCGTAGACTTAGTTTGCTTCATTTTCCCGCTGTGAACCTGACAATGTTTTTCAAAAGCTGCAGCTGAGTCCTGATCAATAGCCGCATCAGTAATCAAGTGGTCAAGTTGACTCATGGTAACCGCAACATGCGTTGCCTTTTTTGAGAATTTACTGCTATCAGACAAAACAAAGTTTTTGCGAGATACATCAATCATTGTTCTATACAGCAATGCATTTTGCTCGAAGATTGTTAAGGCACCGTGCTTTACATCTAAAGCATTCACACTAATAAAAGCCTTATCTACAATGTGTTGCTGTAAGGTTGTTAGGGTTGCTGAACCAATGCTCTCCATGTTTTCGTAGTCCAATACACCACCCAGCAAGGTTAACTTCAAGCTAGGAAAATTAGCAGCTTCTTGAACTATGATGAGGTTATTGGTAATTATTGAGACTTCTTTTTCTTGCTGTGCTAAAGCCCTAGCCACATAAAGTGTGGTTGTGCCAGCCCCAAGAATAATGTTGTCCCCCTCATCAATAAAATCAACTGCAATATCTGCAATATATTTTTTCTGCTCAATATTACTCTTTGCACGTCGTTCAAAGGAAAGTTCGTAGAAGTTCCGTAAGCTTAGTCTAGCCCCACCATGAAAGCGCTCAATCCGACCTGCTTTTTCTAGAACCTGTAAATCACGCCGAATAGTTGCAGATGACGCCTTTGTTTCTAACAACAACTGCTCAACACTGACCTGTGTTTGGTCAGAAATAATCGTAAGAATAGTTTGTTGGCGTGAATTTATCATAGAAAAGTCTTTAAGCAATAGTTTTTAAGTTTGAGCGATTCTGATTACAAAGCTAACATATGCTCAGTATTTTTACAAATATGGTCACTATTTAAAGGGTTTTGCTTAGAATTTCACATAATCTGGCTTTACTAAAAAGGGAGTTTGCCTGTAGCGGCTTCGCCTAGTAGAACTCTAGCAATCTTTTGTAAAGAGAGGAGCGAAAAGCCAAAGCTTAGGATGGCTGGTTTGGGGAGGTCTTCTATTGTGTAGGGATTCCATAGGGCTATGTGGGTGAAGGAGTTTGTGGTGGGCTCGAGCCTCCTCCCAAACTCAACCTCATCATCACTAAGCCTTGTCCTCCCCGCGGTAACAAACAAAACAGTCTTAGCTTTTATCTTGCTACTTACATCCACACTTACATCATCTACATCATAAAAACAAACTTCAACTTTAAAGCCAAACCCCTCAAGCACTTCCACAAAATCATGCACAGGCGACCTTATAAAATCACTCGCCCCTCCACCAACTTGCCCCCTTGCAGCAACCACAGTCACAGCTTGGTCTTTCGTTAAAGTCACTAATTCACCAACAACCGTCACTGCCTCTTGGTCACAATAGTCCATAAATTCTTTGTCACCGCTTTGCCAAATGGCTGCTGCACTATCAGGGATAGAAGGAAAACGCTTCACTAAATTTTCTAATCGTCCTTTTGAAGCATTTAACTTTTCTTTATCTAATAACCCTGTATCTAAGGCTTTATCCATAGCTTTAAAAACTGCTTCATGTTGTTCTACACCTGATTCATGCACATCATAGAGTGCTAAATCATTACCTGCATTTAATGCAAGGATGGCAGCTTCAGCAATAGAGTACTGTCGTGCAATCGCTTTCATTTCTAAAGCATCCGTAATGCAAACACCCTCAAAACCCAGTCCCTCACGCAATAGTGAAGTCATTATTTTAGGTGATAATGTAGCAGGATACTCAGCATCCAGAACTGGAATCAAACCGTGATAGCTCATGACACAAGCAGCACCTGCAAGTATGCCTCGTTTAAAAGGCACTAATTCGACTTCTTCCAAACGACTCAAATCCACTTGTAACTTGGGTAATCCTAAATGAGAATCAGTCGCAGTATCTCCATGACCAGGAAAGTGTTTCAGTGTTGCAGCAACACCTTCTTGTTGTAAGCCTGCAACAAAGGCTGCAACATGTTCAGCAACCTTTGTTGCATTTGCACCAAAAGACCTATCAGAAATTACAGGATTCAAAGGATTGTTATTCACATCTGCAACAGGTGCAAAATTCACGTTGATGCCTAAATGCTGCAAGCCTCGTCCAGTTAACTCTCCTGCTTTTTTTGTAACGTCCACATTATCAATTGCACCAAGCGCCATACTTCCAGCAGCATGAGGTACTTCCGTTGCTCGAACAACTGTTCCGCCTTCTTGGTCAGTAGCTATAAGCAAATTATCTCCACAAAAAGTACGCAATTGCTCACAAAGTTCAGTAACTTGAATTCGGTCTATGATATTTCGCCTAAAGAGGCAAATACTACCGACATGGTAATTCTGCAACAAATGGCATTCATCAGGACTCAATTCTGGTCCTGCAACATCAATCATGATATG
>CALHRJ010000452.1 GCA_938038395.1 uncultured Deinococcales bacterium
TAGCTACGTATTAACAAATACAGGCAATACAACATTGACAAACGTTGGTCTTGACGATGACAAGTTAGGCACGATTACGTGTCCAAGAGATAGCCTAACTGCAGCAGGAACGGCAAACGCAAGTATGACTTGTGAAGCGACCTATGCAGTGACGCAAACAGATATAGATACTGGATTGGATATTGTGAACGTAGCGACAGTAACAAGTCCACAGTTACCAGAGCCAGTAACGACAACAGAGACCGTAACGATTGGACAAGCTCCAAGCTTAGCAGTAGTTAAGACAGCGAATGTTGCTGAAGTAACGACAGTAGGTCAAGTCATTACATATAGTTATGTATTAACAAATACAGGTAATGTTAATTTAACAGGGATAAGACTACGTGATGACAAGTTGGGTGTAGTAAGTTGCCCATCAAGTAGTTTAGTGGCAGGCACAAGTATGACCTGTACTGAAAATTATGCAGTTACCCAAGCAGACCTTGATAGGGGTGCGCCAATTGTTAATATTGCAACTGTTGATAGTGCACAAACTGGTCCAAGTACAGATTCTGCAACCGTAAGAATTTTGCAAACTCCACGTCTTGTCGTAGAAAAAGTATTGATTGGTAATGCAGATGAAGATGGTTCAACAACAACCACTTTAGGTGATACTTTAAGATTCCGAATTACTGCACGTAATACAGGTAATGTAACACTCAATAACGTAGTTGTTAGCGATGACCTAACTGGAGATTCACGAGCATGTCCAAGTGTCAGAGTGGGTGCAACATGTATTCTCGAAGCTACCTATAAGATCGATGTCGCAACTGCCTTGACTGGTGAGGTACGCAATGTTGGTCGTGTAACTAGTACGCAGGCTCCAACAGTTACAGACACAGAAGTAGTCCCAGTTGTTATACCGACTGCGGAGATTGGTCTTGCGAAGCGAGCCTCTCTACCTGTTACAGACTTTGCTACACTTTCTTACTTAGTGACCTATACTTTTGAAGTCGGAAACTATGGAAATACTACGCTGAGCGGAATCGTAGCAACTGATAATTTGAATGAGACTTTTGGCGCGAATAACTATACTGTTACTGATATTTCCAGTAGTGACTTTACCGTTAACCAAGCTTTCAACGGCTCAGATGATGTAAATCTTCTCCAGTCATTGACTAATAGTTTGGCGCCAGGAGAAGGTGGCACATTAAGTGTAACTGTGTCGATACCATTCTCTGTAATTGATGTTGAGAAAAGCTTTAGTAACTTAGCTGTGACGAATGCTAATTCACCGATAGGTGGAGTAGATGACATTAGTACAGATGGGGCTGATGCTGACCCTGACAAAGATGGTGACCCTAATAATAACCAGGTGCCAACAGTTATAACGCTGCAGCCAATGAATGAATTGACAGTTATTAGGATTGATAAGACAGTCCCTAATAAGACCTATGTAATTGGTGAGATTGTCGAATATCAAGTAACGGTTACGAGTGATAACGTATTTGAACCAGTTGTAGTAGATATTGTTGATACGTTACCAATTGGAACAAGCTATGTAGACGATCTGCCTACAACGCCTGGTGCAACTGCAAAGTTAAGTGATGGTACAGACTTAGGTATTGTAGTGGTTTCTGAAGACGGTACGTTAAAGTGGGAAGATGTAATTCTAAACCCTCAAGACCAAGTAGTATTTACTTATAGTCTTCGTATAGGACCAGGAGCAAGTAAAAACCTAGTGAATGTTGCTGAGGCAATTGGTACTGGTACGCTTGGTGGAGAATCTGTAACTGTTCGAGCTAATGCAGATATTCAAATCAATTTGGATTTATTTGATCTTGGAACAAGTGTTCTAGTTGGACGTGTTTACCTTGATATGAACGATGATGGTGAATACAACAGCGATGAAGATGTTCCAGTTGCAAATGCAAGACTGGTTCTTGGCAACGGTTGGCAGACACTTACAGATAGTGAAGGTAATTATGCTTTCCGTGAAGTGCCATCAGGAGATACTATAGTCCAACTTGATCCGCAAACTGTGATTTATACGCCACGTCACCATAGTGAGAGTTCTAGTGAAGATGGCTACTTACATAGAATCCGCATAGAAGGCTTGACTGTAAGTGACTTCCCACTAATTACTGATAGTTATGGCATGGCGAGTCGAGAAGTTACCGTGAATTTTGGACCATTGACTGTCCATAAGCATCACGTACAAACAACCGAAGGACAGGAAGTAATTCTTGAACTCAGTAGTACTGAAGCGATTGAGTACACTGTAAGAATTACTGACCCTGTTCCAAGTGGTGCTGAGCAAGTCTTTGAAAGGATTATTACAGCTGGATATCAGGAAGAAATTAGATATACCTTGCCTCAAGGAACACCAATGACAAATCCTGTGATTGAATGGGCACAGTAAGGAGCAAAGGAAATATCAGGTAAATAAGAGTAATAACAGTCATAAAGAATAGCTTCAAAGCTATTCTTTATGACCTTGTAGAAGCGGACTCAGAATATGAGTCCGCTTTTAAAAGTTTATATTGGAAGAAGTTTAATTTTTTGACTTTGGACTTGTACATTGTACGAGTCCAAAGTCAAATTACAAGATAAGGGGTATAAAAGAGGACCGAAATTCACCTTTGAGTTCGAAAATGTAACGGAGTTACTAGTTATAGATAGTTTAAGAACTTGGCAAAAAAATCCCACATCATTTTACAGGTATGCTATCTAGCTCGAGCACAGCATCGAGCAAAACTTGCGCCCCTTCTGACAAACTTTCAGGACTAGAATATTCTTCAGGCGTATGACTTCGACCATCTTTGCTAGGAATGAAAATCATAGCTGATGGTGCAACATGCAGCATATGGTAAGCATCGTGCCCTGCACCACTTGTTAAGGGCATGTGGCTAAGTCCATTAGCATCACAGGCATTTGCCAGTACAGTTTGTAAACTTGCGTCGCAAGGAGCTGGCGAAACATCAGAAATCATTTCTTTAGTTGCAGATTTGAGTTCTTTAGCATCTAGTAAGCTTTCTACTTCTTTACCGAATGCATTCATAACAAGAGCGTGTTTTGTTGCATCAAGGCAACGAATTTCAATCGTGAATCTGACCCAGCCTGGTACGGCATTTACGGCATTCGGTCTTAGCTCGAGCTGCCCAACGGTGGCCACTAAATCACTCTTATCATTTGCAGCAGTCTCTTGAATTAAGCTGATAAGTTTTGTTGCTGCCAAAAGTGCATCTTGTCTGTCGTCCATAGGTGTTGTGCCAGCGTGGTCGGTTTGACCTTCAAGCGTAATGCTGTAACGCCAGATGCCAGCGAAGCCAGTGACGATTCCGATTGAGGTTTGAGTGCGCTCGAGCCGCTTTGCTTGTTCAATATGAAGTTCTAGAAATGCCTTGTAGTTAGCTGGCTGAATATCCAAAACCCCAGATACATCTGCACCCATCCTCGTCATAGCTTCACCCAAAGTTTCACCTTCAGGATTCTGCATTTGCAAATAAGCTTCGCTAAATCTACCACCATGCGCCCGACTGCCAATACACGACAATCCATAGTCGCTAGGTTCTTCACTAAGAAAATCAATAATCTTTAAAGGATGTTTTAGAGGAATATCTTGTTCATGGATGACCTGAGCAACTTCTAAAGCTAAAATGACGCCTGCAATGCCATCAAAGCGTCCACCTTCTATAACTGTGTCGATATGTGAACCCAGTGCGATTGCAGGCAAATTAGAATCTTGTCCTTGTCGTGTTCCGATAATATTCGCAGATTCGCTGAGGCGTGTTTCTAAGCCAGCTTCTGAAAAATAACTTTTAAGATGTTCTCGACCTTGTAAGTACATGTCTGTAAAGGCTCGACGTGTATAAGGCTTATCTGCTTCAGTAATATCAGCAAGTTCCATAACCCGTTGCCAGATTCTATCTTTATTTACCTTAACTGTAGTTGTCATAGTTTAGTAATGGCTTTCATAGTTTTAGCAAAATTACTGGCATACTTACTGACATAGTTTTCAGATGTTTTAATCCATTCACCATTTACCATGACCCTTTTTATAGGATTCCGATTTCCAGAAAAGAGTAAGGCATCAAATAACGTATCTGTATGACCAACCACTTGTGGATGCTCAGTATCTATAACCAAGAAGTCAGCAGCTTGACCAACTTCTATAGTCCCAACATTTTGATTCAATGCTTGAGAACCACCAGCGACAGCACTGTTAAATAAATTCTCACCTGTAGAGCCATGAGTACCAGCCACGATATTACGTTCTTGAAAACGTAGACGTTGTACGTATTCCATTAGTCTCAGTTCTTCGATTGGACTAACTGAACTATTGCTATCTGTACCAATCCCAAAACGCCCACCAGCAGCAATGTATTCACGCAATTTAAAAAAACCATCACCCAAGTTCCCTTCGGTAGTTGGGCAAAGTCCGACCACAGCTTTTGACTTGGCAAGTGCAACAACTTCTTCATCTGTCATATGTGTGCAATGAATCAAACACCAACTTTCATCTACATCAAAGTTATCGAGTAGCCATTCTACAGGTCTAGCATTAAGGGCATTCAAACTATCATTGATTTCTTTTTGCTGTTCGGCTGCGTGTATGTGTTTTACTTTGTCAGGATAAGCTTTGAATAATTCGGTCATAGCTTCTAAGCCAACTGCACGTATGCTATGTGGGGCTATGCCTATTTCTATTTGGCTATGGTTTTTCGTTAAGCCATCTAGCGTAGCTACCAGTTTTATATAGTCATCTAAAGTATGATAGAAGTGTTGCTGTCCAGCATTAGGGGGTTGATTGTGAAAGTCACTTTGTTGATAAAGTACAGGCAGTAGCGTTAAGCGAATACCAGTTTCTAAAGCTGCATCAATGATTGCCTGACTCATACCCAAAGGGTCTGGTTGGTGCACATAATGAAATTCCACCACACTGGTGTAACCTGCTTGAAGCATCTCACTATAGAGTTGTGTGGCGACAACCTTTTGCCACTCTGGATTAAAGTTCATGGCAAGTTTGTACATGGCTTCACGCCAAGTCCAGAAGGTATCTGTGTGGCCTATAGTATGTTCTGTTAGACCTGCTAATGCCCGTTGAAAAGCATGTGAGTGGAGGTGGGGTATGCCTGAGAGTAGCGCACCTGTAAGTTGCATTGAGTCTTTATTCACATCACTATTTAGAATGATATTTGAGATGATTCCTTTTTCTATAGTTATTGAAACATCATTATGCCATCCATAAGGTAAATATGCTTTTGAAACGCTAAAGGTTTGAGGTATGTTACGTTTATTTATAGTGGGATTCATAGTAGGTTTGTATATCCTATCAATTGTGACTTTAGTAAATTTGTATAGCAATATGTCAGTATACAGCTATAGTCATCTAAGAATTCGGAGACATAGTAGGTTGAAAATTTAAGTTTCCTGACCAAGCATAAAAGGTCACTAGATAGTCGCTTTTTGTCTCTGTGGCATGAGGAACAAAACTATGGTGCAAGATAACATCTCCCGCAGTTTTTTTCTCAAACTCACTATTTGCCTGTTGCCAAAATGACTCACCATGCAAAATACTATAGAGTTCAATAGGCTCGTGTTCATGTGGAGGATAATTAAGCTGTGGAGCTTGAATTGTAAAACCAAAAGCAAAGTCTTCTGCAATGAAAGGTGGATTGCGCCAACCATCGAGTGGAGTACCAACGAGGCTAGCAAAGCTAAATCCTTTGGCAATGGCTTCACCTCCGTAGTTTGGTGATATTTGTGCCCAACTCAGTTGGTCGTAGTGCTGGATGAGATTTTGAAAAAGTGGCAGGGTATTGGGGTGTTGATTTTTGTCGAGGTTGAGATTTGAGAAGGTTGTAGTGACTAATGAGGGGAGGGCTCGAGCCTCGAAATCCCCCTTCCTAACCAGCTCCATATCTAACACTTCTCCAAAAATGGTTTCAATACCAACATCCTCTTCACAACGTTGACGAAGAAATATCAAAGCACTTTCCAGCAATTCATCCATAGCGATAGTTTATCACAATACCTAACACTACTTGACAAAACCCACCCCTAGACCCACATAATCATAGTGAGTTGCAGTTAGGCCTAGAGCTTGTACATCTGCAACTCACTTTATTCGTTCTTTATCATGGCAAATACCTACGAAATCACTGCACTAAAAAAAGGCTTAGATGTCCTATCCCTTTTTAGCATCAACCAAACCCAACTCACCTTAAAAGATATTCAAGAACTAAGTGGTTTAAATAAGAGTACTGCTTTTCGTGTGGTAAGCACTTTAGAGCATGAGGGCTATTTGCAACGCGATCCTGTTAGCAAAGCCTATAGTCCAGGTCTTAAGGTACTGCAATTGGGCTTTAGTAGCATTCATAGTATTGAGCTTCGTAAAATTGCCAGACCCTTTTTAGAACAGCTTTCTAAAAATACGCAAGAAACTGTATCGCTCTGTGTGTTGCACGATATGAATGTGATCTATGTTGACCGTGTACGGTATCAGTATTTTGAAGACCATAGTTTAGGTATAGGTTCTGTGTTACCAGCACATTGCACATCTATGGGACATGTGATGTTGGCTTATTTACCAGAGCAAGAATTAGAACGCAAACTTAGCAACTATACTTTGGTGAAATGCTATCCTGACGCGGATAATTTAGATAGTTTGCAAGAAACACTTCAAGCTATTAGAGAAATTGGCTATACCTATTGGCTTAAAGAGTTAGATATGGGAATTCGTGCTGTAGCTGCACCAATCTGGGATAGCCATGCAGAGGTTGTGGCTGCCATCAATATAGTGGGGTCAGTTAGAACCATCACGCAAGAGCGTTTAGAAACTGAACTAACCCCTTTAGCACTTGATTGCAGTAAAGCTATTTCTAGAGCATTAGGCTTTGCGATCTAAAAAAACTTAGCTTTTTATATCTTCTATAAAAGCTTTAAACTGTTCGAGCATCTTTGCAGTATTTGGATGCTTCTGCTTACACAACTCATCAAATGATATACCAGCTTGCCAGTGAGTTAATACATCTTTGGCAGCTTCGTCTGTTTCTAAGTCTATAAAACTAGTTGATAGTCTAAGGGCAAGTTCGGAATCTGCTAGACCAAATGCTTGACCTGGTAGTGTAGCGATTGAATAAGTTTTGA
Source organism: uncultured Deinococcales bacterium (assembly GCA_938038395.1). Taxonomy (GTDB): domain Bacteria; phylum Deinococcota; class Deinococci; order Deinococcales; family Trueperaceae; genus CALGZD01. The sequence goes on from CALHRJ010000452.1 coordinate 7,132, forward strand.
GCAAGTAGTTTGCTAGTTCTTTGGAATTATTGATTCCTTTTGCAGCTAAGCCTTCACGATATTGATTAAAGTCAGGCATCATATAAAATGCACCTTGGGGTTGTGGGCAGCGAATGCCTAGGTCAGTAAGTTGTTCCCATATATATGTTGAA
>CALHRJ010000453.1 GCA_938038395.1 uncultured Deinococcales bacterium
TTGACAAGCTATTTTCAGGGTCAGGGTCTGTTGTATAGCTTTGACTTTGCACCATCACTGGCGCACTCAAGTAACGAGCTTGACCACCAAGTAGCACATTTACAAAACCTTCGTAGTAGGACCAAAAGAAGATAATAGCAAGCGTTGCATAGGCCACAACTGCTAAAAGTAGTTGTGTACGACGTTTATGCCGCCACAAATTGCGCCAAGCTAATTTTGAGATTGAGTTGGTCATGCTATCAGCTCCTATAAATTTTGATTCAAATCTAGTGCTTAAACAAGTATAAAATCTTAGGGTAGATTATCCTATTTTGCTTCAACCTTCTTTACCCTTAAGCTTTTTACAATTGATACTTTGATTATCATTTGTCGGTGTACTAGTTGATATTTATAGCATCTACGTTAGTGAGTTTATGATACTTGAACCAATTATCTTTTTACTGTTCTATCTGCCTCATGTTAGGTTAGAAATGCGCTCGAGCTTCCTTGAGGATACTATTTTACATCATCAGAAAATAGCTTATATCAACTCATACTCACACGACAAAAACTGTCACAAAATACTGACAATGCCAGCTACTTAGTAATGGCACTTAAGCAACTATTAATACTTTCGTTTTTTTTCATAGATTAGAGAGCCGATTTAGCTACAAAGACCTTGGCAAAGCCTTAATTTGATTAGCAAAGCTTTAAGTTTGCACCTAAATCTCACTAACAATACTCACCAAGGCGTGTTAAACTTTTCGTTGCTAATTGTTGTGGGTGTTAGCTTGAAACAAGCATGATTTTTGCTTGTTTAAATGGCGCGCCCGACAGGATTCGAACCTGTGACCTTTCGCTCCGGAGGCGAACGCTCTATCCGGCTGAGCTACGGGCGCATGCTCCAAAACCTAGCATGTCACCCAATAACTGTCAAGAAATACTTTAAAAACATTTTGACGTTATCTTAAGTTTAAGCTGAGTTTGTTTGTAAAACATTTATTTGAAGTACAAATAGGCTCGAGCACAGAAGGCACCCGTTCATAAAGTAGAGGACACACTTTATATGAGATTAAGTCGACGTACAAACACTATCATCCTTTGGGTTATCTCGATTGCCATGCTTGTGGCTATGCTTATTGCATACACACCTGGTCAACTTACTGGTGGTACCCAAAACTTCAACGGTCAAAATTCCCCGGCACTTTCCTTGAGCAATGGTTTAGAAATCTCTAACCTTGATGTTGCCAGAGCCCGTCAAAACCCACCCTATAACCTAATCAATAGTGGTGAAGTTGGCGATGACCTCCAAACACTCATGTTAGATGATCTTGTGAATGAAAACTTGCTTCGTAATGAAGCCAGTAAAATTCGCGTAAGCACTGGCGAAGTTCGTGCAGCAGTTAACGAATTTCGTGAAGAGAATGGCTTTGCAGGCAGTCGCAACGACCAAGCCTACATTCGTGCGCTTAACCAACAAGGCTATACCGATGAAACATTCCGTGAATTTGTTAGAGATAACGAACGTTTAGAAAAATATCGTGATGGTCTAACTGAAGGTATCGAAGTTAGCGATGCTGAAGTTCAATCCTATTTCGAAGCAAACCGTAACCGCTACCGTGGTGAAGAAAAAATCAAGGCCCGTCAAATTGTTGTTACTGAAGATCAGCTTGCACAAGAACTAAAAGCAAGAGTACGCAACGGTGAAGATTTTGCAACACTAGCAACTGAGTACTCAGTTGAAGGTGCAGATGTTGGCGGAGCAATTGGTGGCGACGAACCAACAGCAGTTGCACGTTTAGCCCTACCAAGCCAAGTAGCTGACGCTGCTTTCTCTTTGGGTACTGGCGCAGTTACTGATGTTGTCAGCCAAGGTGGACGCTTCTACCTAGTAAAAGTTGAAGAGTTTATACCGTCTGTTCAACAAGAATTTGCTGAAGTTGAAGAGCAAGTTAGAGAAGATGCACTAACCACCAAAGAAACTGGTGTTATTGAAGCAAAACTTCTTGAGCTACGCGATGGTCTTGATATTCAAGTACCAGAAGCACCAAGCGACTATACTGGCGTAGTTTACGACTACGACAACTCAGTTGTTGCAAAAGTTGGCGATAAAGAAATTACCAAAGCTGAGCTTTCTCGTAACTTGTACCGTAATCCACAAGTACAGAATTTCTTAAACCCACAAAATGCTGGCTTCATTTCTCAGTTTTTCAAACCAAATACACTTGATACACTTATTGATCAAGAATTAGCGATTCAAGGTGCAGAAGATTTAGGCATCGAACTAATTGGTTCAAGAGCCGCTATTGCACAATCTGCAACAAGTTATGTAACCAAAGATGCAGAAGCAAGTGAAGAAGAAATACAAGCCTACTACGACACAAACTTAAGCCGTTATACAATTCCTGCAAGTGCTGTTGTGACTCGCATGAACTTCGAAACACAAGAAGCAGCATTAGCTTTCCAAAGCGGTGTGGCTAGCGGTGAGATCGCAACAAATGACTTAGATGCTATTGCAGAAGAACAAGGCTTTGCGTTAGAAGAACTTGGTAATGTCACACCAGGTGCTTTAGAAGCTGAACTAGATACATTACTATTTGGTACTGAAGGCTTTACAGCTTTACCAGATAGTGTTGGTCGCGAGGTTTCTGATGTTGTTGTTATAGAAACTGAAACTATTCCTGAACCAGAAGTTGTTGAAGAAGAAACTGCTGAAGTTACTGAAGAGGGTACTGCTGAAGTTACTGCAACAACTGAAGATGGTGCTGAAGTAGCTGCTACAACTGAGGGTACAGAAGAAACAACTGAAGAAGTTGTCGAACCAGAACCAATCATCACCGAAAGTTTTGTTGTCCTACTTGCAAACCGCACTGATGAGCGTGTTCAGAGCCTAGAAGAAGTTCGTCCACAAGTCGAGCAATCTGTATTGCAAGAAGAGCGTGATGAATTACGTACTGTCTGGTTAGATGGCCTTCGTGAAAAAATCGAAGTTGAAAATGTTCTCTTCCCACCTGTTTCAGAGCAGCCTGATGTAGAACTAACTCCTGAGGCAGCTTTCACAACTGAACCAGATCCAAATGCTGTTACTGCAGAAGTTGAAACTACTACTGAAGAAGTAACGCCAGTTGACGGCTCAGTTGATTTTGAGAACACCGCACCTAGTGAAACTGTGGTAGAAGAAGTTACAGAAGTAGCAGAAACTGTTACCGAAACAAGCCCTGAAACTACAGAGACAACTGAAACTGTTGTTGAAGAAGTCGTAGAAACAACTCCTGAAGTTGTTGAAGAAGTAACCGAAACAACTCCTGAAGTTGTTGAAACTGTAACTGAAGTTGCTACTGAAACTACTGTCGAAACTACTACTGAAACTGCTACTGAAACTGCTAGCGATGTTGTTGAAACAATAACAGAAGCGACTACTGACAACATTGTTGAGAGCACAACAACTGCTGTGACCGAAACAGTAACAACAACCACACAAACAATTGCTGCTGGTGCTGCTGGTGCATCAGGTTTAATGGCACAACTTAGAGACTTCCGTGCTGCTGGCGATGCTGATGGCATTGCACGCACACAAGAAGCAATCCGCACCGAACTAAGAGCTGTTAGTGGTGAAGGTAAGATTTATACTGTCCAAGAGGGCGATACACTTTCTTCAATTTCAGCAAAAGCTTATGGCGCAGATATCTACTGGCCTGACATCCTTTATACAAATGATTTCATGGTTGACGATCCTGATCGTATTTTCCCAGGTTTAGATATTATCCTTCCAAGCATTATTGGTGCTGAAGGTCCAAACATCGGTGAATAAGTTTAGATAACTAAATTAGATAACTCCCTGTACAAATTGTGCAGGGAGTTTTTTTGTGCCTAAAATATCTGGGGCTTTACTCACTAGGGTGAAGTGATAATTTATAAGAGTTGGGCTGTTTGAGTCTAACTTTAAATTTTCTAGGTGACTGACGAACTGGTTGATACAACCATAGGTGGGAATGACCACCAGGGAGCCTTTCATAACCAAGCCGTTCGTCTGGGCTTGGTGCTCAAAAAGCGTTTTTGAGCTTTGCTGGAGAAATTAAGATTCTCTGGTTAT
>CALHRJ010000454.1 GCA_938038395.1 uncultured Deinococcales bacterium
TGTATCGCCAGATGTTGCAACCACTATAGTCACTTTTCGGTTTTCTTGAGCAAGAAAACTACTCATGAGCCTAGCCATAGTTCTAGCAGCAAAGTCTTTAAAGCTTAGGGTAGGACCGTGAAAGAGTTCTAGCACATACAAGCTAGGGTCAAGCTTATGTAATGGCGCTGGAAAGTTCAGGGCATCTTTTAAAATAGCATCAAGCTCAGCTTGCTCTATATTTTCTTGCATATAAGGGTAGAGAACTTGTGAGCCAATCTCTGCCATACTGCTTGCAGCAAGCGTATCAAAGTCAAACTTTGGAAAGCTGTCTGGAACGTACAAGCCACCGTCTGGTGCTAGGCCAGTCAGTAAAGCTTCTTTAAAACTCAGCTTTGCTTTAGTAATATCTTTTGTGGAGTAATATTGAATCATAAGCGTTATCTATAAAGCTTTTAGGCTTTCAGCTTCGTAGCCTGCTGGAACAGGTTTTGCAGCAGCCAGTAGACTTGGACCAGAACGACCTGCTAATACTGCAATCACATCTGCGAGAACACCACTTGCAGTAGCTGGTCCACCTGCACCTGCACCTGTAATTAAGACTTCACCGATGGCATCACCTTTAAAGTGTAGAGCGTTGAAGTTACTTGCTACTTTTGCGAGTGAGTGGCTATTTGGTAACACGACTGGGCGCACTGTAGTGACCCATTTGCCACCTTCGGGGTAAACAGAACCAACTAAGCGAACACAGCTATCATTTGCTTTAGCATTTTCGATGTCATCTATCGTTAGGATGTCTACACCTCTAGTATTTGCTTCAACCGCTGCCCAAGTTATGTCTGGGTCTACAGTCAGTCTTGCTAAAAGGGTGAGTTTGTGTGCAGTGTCAAAACCACCAACATCTAGCGTTGGGTCTGCTTCTGCGTAGCCTAAGTCCTGCGCTTCTTTCAGTGCAGTTGCGTAATCTATGCCAGCTTCTAACTGTCCGATGATGTAGTTACAAGTGCCGTTTAAGATTGCATTGATTTCTAAAGCTTGAGAACCACGCAAGCTGCCAACAATTGGTTCGATTGATGGTGTACCTGCCATAACCGATGCTTCAAAGTAAACTTTGCCAGCTTCTATGTAAGGCTTAAATTCTGCCCAGCGTTCTGCTAACACTGCTTTGTTGGCAGTAACTACAGGAATATCTTTAGCCAACGCTTGCAGGAGTAAGTCACCTGCTAGGGTTGTGCCACCCATGACTTCAACTAATATGTCGCAGTTATCTAACATATCTGTTGAATCTGTAGTAAGTGTGCTTGGGTCAATCGCTGCGTTGCGTGCTTTGCTAGTGTCTTGAACAAGCACTTTGCTGATAACTGCGTCAACGTCTGAACGTTGTTGGATGAGTTCTGCTAGTGAGCCACCGACTGTGCCAGCGCCAAGTAAACCGATTCTTTTAGTCATTTTGAGCCTCTTTTTTGCTACAAATTAGTCATTTGTAGCTTTAGTTGACAATAGCATAGCGCAAAAAGAGTTATAATCAGAGTGAAACTACACCCATAAACCCCTACATAGCCCTATATAACAGCCCTAGAGAACACAAATAAAGGGTAGCGTTATATTTTGAGTTGTTATATGCAAATAACATATAACAGTCATATAACGGCTAAAGTTTTATGCTTGTACCAACGCTTTAAGCATTGCTTGCTGTAAGTGGATTAGAAAGAAAAGTGAAACTGTAATAAAAGTACAAGGAGGTACTTAAGATGTGCACAAGACAAGTAAGGAAGTTAGTTGGTAGTTCAGGAGTTCAGGCAGCAAAGACAGCAATAAAAACAGTAGTAAAAACAGCAGTAAAAACGCAGGTATTGTTTGGTAGTTTGATTCTTATAAGCCTACTTTTGAGCAGTTGTAATGGCTTTGGCCTTGGATTTAAAAATGACATACGTATAGTAATAGTAGGTCAGGGCAGTGTTGCATATGCTTCCTACGATAGTTTTAATAGAAATCCTGATATTGTTGATTCAACTGTTTGCTCTGAAGCATCTTGTGATGTTGACCATTCGACTACATTTGAGGATATTAGACTTACTGCTAAGGCAAAAGAAGGTTGGCAGTTTGTAAAATGGGAAGACGAAAAAGGACTTTGTTCAACAGATAATGTATGTGTATTAAAACATAAGAATGGTGATACTTGGCCAAATCGTAGAGAATTTAAAGCGACCTTTGAAGAGATTCAAACAAAACCAGTCATTGCTAGCTTTACAGCTTCACCTGAAAGCATTGAGAGTGGAAAGAGTTCTACACTTAGTTGGACAGTTACAGGTAGTCAACCAATTACCGTGAGTGTATCTGGTTTAGGTGAGCAAACAGGGTCTAGTGTGAGTGTGTCGCCTACATCTACTACAACCTACACGCTTACAGCGAAGAATTCTGTTGGAACAGTGACTAAAGAAGTGATAATCGGTGTTACAGCGCCACCACTACCACCTGTTTTAAATGCTTGTGAAAAGCTTCGTGCTTCTTTGAATGACAATAATGCGTTGCAAGTTGATACGATTACATCAACTAATTTTGTAGATCCAGATGGTCACTTGGAATTTATATTTGATGTGGAACCTACACAGGTCAAAGCTACTGCAGAAGCTGTAATAAGAAGTATGATTCTTACTTTTGGCACAACTGATGTTATGGCTAGTTTTGCTAGTACGAGCCTTTCTGCCACAGGTACATTTCAACCTGATGGCGATACTGCTTGTAAAATAGGTTTAAAGCGTATTGCTGAAATTGCTGAAACCCCAGGTACTGAAGTCGTTTTGGAAGGTAGCATCAGTGCAGATGGTAAGACAATGACAGGAAGCTATAGTTTTGGTACGAACGGTACTTTGCCAGGTGGTAAGCCAGCGAAGATTGAGTTTGAATTGACGTTGAAGAAGCCTAGTTTAGGATAAGTAAGAAATTAGATTTTAGAGGCTCGAGCCCACCCCTTACATTTTGTGTGAGTTGGTTGGGGCTCGAGCCTTTTTTATACATCCTACACAAATCGTTCTGTAACAAAGCTCCTACATTGTAAAGCAGGGTTTAGCTTTTGACTTTCAAACGTGTGGATAGCTGTTTGAAGGTTTCAAGAGGCAGACTCTCGGCTCGAGCTAACTCCCCAACCCCTACCTGCTCAAATGTACCTAAAACTTCATCCTTGTCAAAACCAGCCATCAAAAGATTCTTCTTAAGCGTCTTACGCCTGTGCCTAAAACCAGTAAAGATAAATTCAAATAACTCAGGATCAGGCACAACCCCATCAATAACATCCAAACGAACCACACTACTTTCAACCGCTGGTGCTGGCATAAACGCTGTTGGCTTAACATGCCGTACAATCTTCACGGTTGCGTAGTATTGCGTCATTAAACTAAGTGCCCCAAAAGCTTTTGCATTTGGCTCCGCTGCAAAGCGCTCAGCAACTTCTCGCTGTACCAAAAAGACTAAACGCTTAAAACGTCCACTTTCTAGCACCTTACTAATAATTGCCGTTGCAACATTGTAAGGCAGGTTTGCAGCAAGATAACTGCCATCGGGCACAGTTGTAAAATCGTACTTTAAACCATCCGCATGGATGATATTTAAATTACTAGGCTTAGCTAAACTTTCTTCCAACAACGGAAAAAGCCTTGCATCTAACTCTAAACTGGTGACTTGCTTTGCGCGTTGCACCAACTCAAAAGTCAGTACACCCAAACCAGGTCCAACTTCCACAACATTGCTCTGATCATCTAGCTCAACTGCCTCGACAATAGCTCGCAGCACGGCAGCGTCAATCAAAAAGTTTTGACCAAAAGATTTATCTGCCCTCAAGTCATATTTCTTAAGAAGGGCATTAACCGTACCAAGTTTTAGGAGTGGATTACTAAAGTCCAATTAAAAACACCTACACCAATATGAATTGTATAGCAAAATCCATATC
>CALHRJ010000455.1 GCA_938038395.1 uncultured Deinococcales bacterium
ACCAGCGGTCCATGTAACAACCATGCGTTCAGCAATTTCTGGTGCTTTTATAAGTGCAGAAGCAACATTGGTCAATGCGCCAATTGCGATAACATAAAGAATTTCATCACTCGCTAGTGCACGTTCAATCAGGTGGTCAACCGCTTCACTTTCAACAGGTGTATCTTTAGATGTTAGATATTGCGGTGAACCTCTAAAGACTAAACCACTAGCATCCATATTCATTTTATCAAAGACGGTTAAGATTTCTTGATAGCTTTCTTCCATGCCCTCAGCAGGTGTACAGAATGGAATATCTTTTGGATGTTTACCTAGTTCTATAAATCTTTCTATCCAACCTGTAAACCTTGCTAGCTCACCTGTTAAAGATTGTCCTGATTTAATTAGGTCATAGCTTTTTAAAAGACCTTCACGGTATATGCCAAAGGAATAAGGTACAGCGTAGAATGCCTCTATCTTTAAGATGTCTTGAGAGAGGAGTGCCCATGCAAGTGCGTATTGGTCATCGATTTCGTTGGCGGTATCGGTGTCTATAACTACTCTGACGGGACCAGAAGGGGGCTCGAGCATCGCTTTGCGCTTGGCATCAGATATTGTTGGAAAGTTTGGCATATATCCTCCGTTTTAATTACTACTGTAACTAGTTGCACGATATTTCTTCTTTTTGCTACATTATGTTTTAGTTTAGAGTTAGATAATTTCACAAAGCTATAGTCTTAAAAAGCTACATCCTAAAAAAGCTATATCCTCAAATATCCGCCATCAACGACTAAAGATGAACCACTAACATAGCTAGACAAATCACTAGCCAAATACACCGCTGCCTTCGCAACTTCTTCAGGCTCACCCCAACGTCTTAAAGGAATCATATCAAGATAACCTTCGCCTGTGGGTGTTCCGATAACAGGATCATCTTCGATGTTCATTTGCGTATTCATGATGCCAGGGTGCAAAGAATTCACCCGAATCCCTTTTGGACCAAGCTCATCGGCAAGTGCGTGGGTCATCATTTTGACTGCACCTTTACTCATACAATAAAGCGAGTAACCCCCTGTACCACGCAATCCTGCGATGCTCGATAAGTTGATGATATTTCCACAACCGTTTTTTACCATGCGCTTAGCAGCAGCTTGTGTGCCAAAGTAAACACTTTTTACATTGACATTTGACATAAGGTCAAACTCAGCTTCGCTAGCTTCGAGTACACTTTGTTTTTTCAAAATGCCAGCATTGTTCACCATGATAGAAACACTGCCCAAAGTTTCAGCAGCGTCCATAGCAGCTTCTAGATCGGCAAGCTTAGTAACATCACAGTGAATGGAAACAGCTTTTTGCGATGTTTCAGTTTCAACAAGCTCTTTGGTAGTGATGCCACCTTCGCGTGGGTCTTCACGGATATCTGCCAACACAACATCGGCACCTTCTTGGGCAAAGGCTAAAGCAATTGCTCGACCATTACCACTTGACGCACCTGTTATGACTGCTACTTTACCAGCGAGTAAAGACAAGAAATCTCCCTAAAATAATGACGACAAACTTAAAAGTACTCAATAGTACTAACAGTTAGGCTTACCTGCTTGTTCTAATCTTGATTTATGCTTATTAGTATAACCTTATTTTGTCGAAGAATCAAAAATAGTGATTATGAGTTTTTGTAAACAACTATTGTTTGTGATGTTTTTGATTTTAGCGAGTTACTGCTTCATTTAGGAGATACTTTTTTAGAGTGGCTTCTTTGAGCTCGAGCCCCAGCCCAACCCCCATCGGCACCTTCACACAGCCATCTTCTATATCCAATAAACCTTCCGCCAACTCCTCACGCAAAGGATTGCTATGCGGATCCATTTCCATAATCAAACCACCTGAAGTACCAGCATAAAGCTGTAGTGAGGCCAATAACCCAATCGCTCCACCTAAATAATGTGGTGCAAAGTCTATACCCTGTTTAAGTGCAGCCGAACATATTGTTCGCATATCACTCAATCCACCAACCTTACACACATCTGGCTGAGCAATATCTATAGAATCTGTTGCGAGGAAGTCCTTAAAACTTGTGCTGTTATAGATATTTTCCCCAGCTGCGATTTTAAAGGGTAGCTCTTTTCGTAAGCGTGCCATATTCTGCCACTGATCTGCTGGCAACGGTTCTTCTAGCCACGTGATGTTGTAAGGTTCTAAAACCTTCGCCATTTCTAACGCAGTTTCAATATCCCAAGCTTGATTAGCATCCACCATGAACTGGGCATATGGACCAATCATTTCACGCACAAGCTCTAAATTATAGCTGTCGGTTTCTTTGCCAAAACCAAGCTTAAGTTTAAAGGCTGTCACACCTTGCTGCAGCATCTTTTCAATAAGTTTGGTTGGATCCTTTGGCCCCAAAGCACTGGCATAAACAGGAATCGGCAAAGTATTAGCATCCCAAAGTTGATGAATAGATTTCTCTCGCGCTCTTGCTGCGATGTCCCAAAGTGCAATATCAACCGCACTAATTGCTTGTGCAATCGGCCCTGGCGCACCCCATTGACGTTCTAAAATATAGGTTGCTTTACGCATTTCTTGGTGTAATGCTTCAACGTCTCTAGGGTCTTTACCTATCAGCAACGGCGCTAAACCAGAATTTATGGTGTGGATACGTTCATGCGGTGACCAAGCAGGAAAGTTACTCCAACTCTCGCCCCAACCCTCTAAACCTTTGTCAGTACGAATGTTGACCAATATCATATAGCGGTGGGTCATGGTGCCAAACGATGTGCTGATTGGCTCATCTATTTTCACACCTAGAATTAAGGTTCTAACTTCTGTAATTTTCATCCATTATCCCAAAGTCTTGCAAAGTTTGTATTTATAAGTTTATCAGGTACTATAAAGTCACAACACATTTTCTTGCAGAAGGAGTCATGACACATGACAAATATCGCTTTTATTGGTCTTGGAACAATGGGTATACCGATGTCGCATAACCTGATTAAAGCTGGACATCAGGTAACAGGATTTGATATACAACAGGCTTCGCTAGATAAACATCTTGAAAATGGTGGTAAAGTTGCTGGCTCTGCTGCGGAAGCAGTTGAGGGTGCTGAGGTTATCTTTACCATGCTGCCAATTGGTAAACACGTCAAAGAAGTCATGGCTACTTGTATTGATAAGATTTCTACGGATAGTTTAGTTATAGAAATGTCTACTATTCATCCTCTAGAAACGGATGAAGTTAGAGCAAGTCTTGCCGAACGTGACATAGCTATGGTGGATGCACCTGTTGGTAAAACCTCTGAACATGCGTACACGGGTACGTTGCTTATTATGGCTGGTGGAGAAAAAGATAATTTAGATAGGGCAATGCCTTACTTAGAAGTTCTTGGTAATCCCATTATAGATTGTGGTGGCGCTGGTAGGGGCTCACGGATGAAAGTCATCAATAATTATCTTTCTAATATGATAAATGTTGCCACCGCTGAGGCTCTGACCTTGTCTGAAGTTATAGGGCTTGACCGTGATTTAGCTATAGAGGTTATGTCAGGTACTGCTGCTGGTAAAGGGCATATGACAACCACTTACCCCAATAAAGTATTGAAAAATGATTTAAGTCCCGCCTTTATGCTTGACTTTGCTCATAAAGATCAAGGACTTGCGGTAGACTTAGCGAAAGCTGTAGGTGTGAATACACCTATGGGTAATCTGACGCAAAGTGTTTATGAAACAGCGCAGGAAAAAGGATTAGGTAAAAAGGATTGGACCAGTGTTTACGCTATGTTGCGTGAAGAGGCTGGCTTAGGCGCGTAAGGGGTTAAGATATACTAGTATAAAGTATATAAGGTGATATATTTGAACAAAGCGTATAGATAAAATGAAAAAGAATCTTAAAAAACATTTTACAAGTTTTGTATTGTTAGTTAGTCTTTTTATTATTGGTATCGTTTACATTTATTTTACGATAACACCCTCTCACTATGGCGTTATACTCAATGAGTTTCTAGGTCTTGATTATCAACCACTTGCAGGTCAAGCAAGGTCAATCAGGGGAGATGAGTATTCAGTTGTTACGCCATATTTTCAGATTGCAGTTAATAACGACTTTCAACGTTTTAACCAAACAAGCCCTTATGGTGAGGATTTAAGACAGTTTGTTGGATTGCCTTTACAGGATTGGGCAATAGTATTTAAGCCCTATATGTGGGGTTTTTGGGTATTTGAGGCAGCTCGAGCTTTTTCTCTGTATCACTACTTCATGATTGTTGCCTTTTTAATAGGTATTACCCTTTTTCTAAACCGCTTAAAACTTCCTATAGGCTACAGTGCTATTATAGCTGCAATTTTATTCTTTTCACACCATAATCAAGCTTGGTGGTCTAGCAATGCGCCTGTGCTGGCGTTAACCGTTTGGATTATACTGCCTTTTCTATATAAGTGGTCTTACCCTATTAAATTTATAGCTACTTTTTATATAAGTATGATGGCACTCTTAGCACTGATCTATCCAGTATGGCAGATTTCACTAATCTATGTTTTTGTTTTTTTAGCACTTGCTTTCAGAAGAGATAGTTTCCGAATTGCTAACATGACTATTTGTGCCTTAGGTTTTATAGCTGCTTGTGGTCTTAGTTACTACTATCTTCAAGATATTATTCCACTTATGCAAAATACGATTTACCCAGGAACTAAAGCATATTCTGGAGGTAGTGCTGCTAGGTATTTCCTTTGGGCACAACTTGCACCACACGCACTAATTCAATCTTTATTCAAACCCATTATCAATTTCGGAGTCATGAATATTAATGAAGTGAGTACAGTTAGTAGCTTACTTCTCACCTTTAATCTCAGTTTTTTCGACTATCGTTTGATAACTAGAAACTTTAGAAAAAACCTTTGGAAATATAGTATAAGCCTGGTTCTTTTGCTAATCATTCTCGGTTGGATGTTTCTGCCTATACCAAGTACTATAGGACAGTTTCTTCTGCTCGACAAACTTGGACCACATCGACTTTTACTGGCTCTTGGCACTTATACAGTTTTTTTAAGTGCATTTATTACATTCTATGCAAAATGGGTTTTTTCATGGTTAAGACTAGTAATCTATAGCGCTGTTATCAGTGTGATTCCCATAATTATCTATAGGAATCAACATAACACAATTGATTTAATGAAATCGTTTGATGTTTATGACTTTATAGCAATTTCAATAGCTTTGCTATTGCTAGCTACAAAACTTCTATCAAATCAATTTTTTACTAAACCAAAACAAGTCGCATATTCTCTTGCTCTTATTGCACTGTTATATAATATTCTAAGCTTTAGTCACTTTAACCCCTTACAAGACGCTAAAGATATTTTCTCGAAAGAGCTTCTTTCTAAAACAAGTCGTTTAAAAGCAGAGTTGAATCTTTCACCTGAAAATTTAGTTGCCTATCAAGGTCCAAAAGCTATCAGCGCAGCACTAAATGGCTTAGGGCTACCAACCCTTAATCATGCCCTGATGGTACCTCAATTAGAATATTATAAAGAGATATATCCTGAACTAAACGATAAAGAATTTACTCGAATATTCAATCGATTCGCTAAGGTAGGAACTGTAGATACTTTTGATAAACCAACTGTAGTTGCAGATGACTTAATAGGTGTTCCTGGACAAAGTGCTGCAACAACTATTGCTTTTGAAGCATCTAACTTATCCCTATTAGAAAGACAAGCTCAAACACAAAGAGTCTATGTCAAAGCTCTTGAATGGTCAGATGTTAATGTAACAAAAAGACTCTTAAGAATAGATTTTTATAATCCTATTATTTTTGATGTAACATCAGCAGGTGTTAGTGCAAACTTTAGTGATGTGCTACAAAATGCTATTGAAAGGCAAGAAGTTACAGTTGCTACGTCACTAATTGCAAAGCCGAATTTAACCAACTTTCTGAGTGATCAAAATTCACATATCGAAGCTATTACCATTTGGCAGTTATTTATAGAATTCAGTAGTCAAGATTTGGATACGTTGATTCAATTACCCGAGAACCTCAATAACCTTTATATACAAGATTCAGAAAGTAAACGTTTACTCTACCCAATAGATAATCTTCAAGTTGAAAGTATTGCTGAAAATCAATTAAGTCCTGAGGAGACTACAAGAATTCCACACGGTTTTATCGATAAGGTTTACTATGACGTTGAAACTCAGGCTCTTGAGATCAGCGGTTGGACACCTGTTGAGGATATACCTTCAGCACGCTGGTTTGGATATCTCAGTAGTCATAAGCTCAAGTTGAACGATGCTATCTCTTATATTCGTAGTGATGTACCTCTAATCCACGGCAGGGATTTATCAAAAGGTTTTAGATTGCGATTTAGTCTAAGTGACGCTGACAACAATAATCCACTTCGACTTTGTATTTATAGTGCAACAAAAGGATTAGGTGTTTTTCCTATCCATGCAGCGGACCCTAAGTTACGATGTTTTGTTGTTGGCGTAGTTGAAAAACTTCAAGACCCTATAGTAGCTCAAACAATACTGGGTAAAATTGATGTTGCAAATTTTGATGAAGTACAACAGACTCTAACCATTAAAGGATGGGCACCCCGAAATCAAGTTGACGAAGCTGTTAATAAAGAACGTTTATTTCGTTATTTTAGTGATTTAGATTTGACGATTGTTAAAGCAAATAGTTTTGAAAGACCTGATGTAGCTAAGGTTTATGGCGATACACTTGCCAATTCTGGCTTTGAGATTATTCTGAAACCTAAGGGTAATTCAAAAATGGATTTCCCAATAATATTTTGCCTCTATGGTAATGATAATGAGTTAGGAGGTTTTCGTATCCCAAGTGATAAAGAAAGTCCTATGCTAACTTGTAATGATTAAAGCTGTTGGCACAAAATGATTAGATAATCATCTTTATTCTGACACCTCAGATACTTTTAAGTGGTGACTTGAGATTATGAATACTATATAGCTAGTTTTTTATATTGAATCCCTCAAGGCTCGAGCTAGTATAAAGATAGTATTCACAAAATAATTTAACGTAGCAAATACAAAAAACGCTCTCTATTTAACAAATCTGTAAAACGTTTTCGTTCCTGCCAAGCAGTGCAGAGTTCAAAAGCACTTTGGCTATTTCTATGATCTAGTTCTAATACTACTTGAGTGTTTGCTTTGAGCAGTTCAAAGCACTGCTGTTCAAAACACCTAAAAATATCTAAACCATCATCTCCAGAATATAAAGCTAAGCTTGGGTCTGATTGAACTTCTGGACTTACTTCTGTTTTGTCGCTATTGGGTAAATAGGGTGGGTTACTTACAATCATATCTGCTTGATTTGCCAGTTCTTGTATGCTTGTTAGTAAATCACTTTGGTAAAAGTGAATGTCTAAATTTAGCTGTTTAGCATTTTGCTGTGCCACAGTTAAGGCTCGAGCCTCGATATCGGTCCCCACAACACGCGCGTCAGGTCTAGCTTCTTTAATAGCCAAGGCAATAGCACCTGAACCAGTACCAACATCTATAACCAAAGGGCTAACACTATCTTTAATGCAATTCAATGCATACTCAACCAGAACTTCAGTTTCTGGTCTTGGAATAAGAACATCTTTATTAACCGTGAGTTTGAGATCATAAAAATAGGCATAGCCACAAATATGTTGTAAAGCTTCTCTTTGACTACGGCGTTTCAGCCAGTCATGAAATTTTACTTCTTGAGAAGCATCTAGTAGCATTTGAGCTTGTAGAGCTAGTTGTGTTCTGGAGGTGTTGAGTAGTTCGGATACGAGGGATTCAGCCTCAGCTCGAGCATTTTCTATACCTGCTGCTGCTAACGCTTCTTTTGCTATCTCAACTGCTTCTAAAATCTTCATAAAGATTATTCATCAATATCATAATGAACAAGATGCATACAAGTAGCAGGAATTTGTGATACACCTTCCCTGAGAAAACTAGGAAAGACTCGCATATCTTTTACATCTTCAAGCTTAAACCATTTATAGATTAACTTTAAAGCTGGTTCATAACCAACATGACTCACACTTTTATGTCTTAGTTCAGCCTCTTTATTCGCAAGCGTAGCTAGGTAATACATACCTAGTTCATGAAACTGCTTAGCTTCGTAATCAAAAAAATTCTCAACAATCCAAAGCATTCGTTCTACCTGAAGTGCTTCATTCACTTCTTCTAAGAACTCACGTTCTAAAGCAGTTTTTGAATCTTCCAAAAGTTCTAAACGCCCACCTGGTAAAGACCAGAAATCATCCTTTTCACTTTTATGAAGGAGTAAATAACCGTCATCAATAACAACCGCAGCAACACGGTGATTAAAGACACCTTCTGGTGTTTTAAAGTGAATCACAATTTACTCCTTGTGGTTTTTAGTTGAATAGGTTTAACGCAAGCCTAAACGCTCGCTTGGATCAACCCAAACAAGCTTGTCATTGTCTTGATAAACGCCCACACGAAATTGCAAAATGTCTTGTGGAATAAGGCTACCACCACCGAGGTGACCAATAACAGTACCTTGTTCTATAGTATCGCCAACATTCACAACAGGTGCTTGTAAGTTCTGATAAGCACTGAACATGTCTTGGGTATGCTGGATTGTTACTACATAGCCTGAGTTTGCAGTTAAGAGTCGAGCATCAGTGACTTTGCCCGGTAGCACGCTACGTACAGATGAATTCATTTGTTGTGCGCGAATACCAATCATATTGCCAATTTCACCATAAGGATTAACCAACAAAGGATTATCGAATGGGGTACCAAATTCTAAGCTTGCTGCTTCAGGCAAAGCTTCTAAAAAAGCACGTTTGCGTTCTTCTGCAGCTCGAGCCCTTTCTTGAGCCTCTCTAGCAATTCTTGCTTTTTCTTCCTCTTGCACTCTAAGTGCTTCACGCTGGGCTGCTTCGGCGGCTCGCCTTGCATCATCTGCTTCACGGGTTAAGCGACTCACTTCACTTGTGAGGTTTTGGCGTGAATTAGCAATAGCAGTTTCAATACTCTGTTGTTCTTCTATAAAGGCACGTCTTTGGGCGAGTTGACCTTCTCTAGTGGCTTCGAGTTCGTTAATTCGCAGCTCGAGCTGTATCTCGGCCGCCTGCAAATCCAACTCGTTTTGCTGAAGTTTTGCAAGTACAGCTTTTTGAGCATTGGATTGATCATTTAAATTTTGCTGTAAACGTTCAGTGTCAACCATTGCAGAATCGATATCCTGTAACAGTGTCACATCCTGAGCTGAAAGCATCGACAAAAAGCGATTACTCAAGCGGAATCTAAAAAGACTTTGTGATTCGATAATGATGCGTGCATAAGGTCCAACACGTTGCTTATGCAAACTCACCAACATCAATTTAAGACGTTCGTTCATACTGCCTAAGTCTTCTCTTAGTACCAGATATTTAGCACGACTTTCAACAATATCTTGCTCAATACGCACCAAATCATTCTCAGTCAATCTACGTTCTTCTCTTAGGCTACTGATTAACTCACTTGTTTCGTTACGCTCACGAATAATTTGCTTGAGCTTTCGGTCAGAGTTACCTAAAATTTCATCGATTTGATTAAGTTCTAGTTGTGTTGCAAGTAAGACAGCCTCGTAGGCTTCAATTTCTTGTTCTAATTTTTGGGTTGTGCTATTACTCTGAGCAACAACAGTACTAAACAAACCTGAGATACCTAGTATGAGGCAACTCAGTAAAAGTGAGGATACTAACCTAGCCGACCTAGTTTTATACATTTTCAAGTTAGTGTACACAGTTAAACCCATCATCCCTCAAAGCAATCACGTACTACCTAATAAATCAACAAAGCTATTAAAACTAATCTGCAAAGACAAAGCTGTTTAACAGCAAGACTCTTTCTTAGGCCTCTTCTAAATACTGCGATACAGAAATCGCACTTCCTACAAGCCCGACAATAACTGCTAACGAAAACATTAGTAAACAGACCGAAGCTACTGTACCAAAATCTTTTAAAAAAGGTATGAGCGGTATACGATCAGCTAAGCGGTTCACAATGATAAAGTAACTACTTGCAACCAGTAATACGCTAATCAATCCACTACTAATCCCTAAACCCAAACCCTCAATCAAAAAGGGAGCTCGGATAAAGCCCTTCGTAGCCCCTACCAATCGCATCACTTCTATTTCTTCTTTACGAGCAGTGATTGCTACACGAATCGTGTTAACCATAGCGAACAGTGCTGCAGCTAAAAGAACAACAATCAGCACAGAACCAATCAAACGGATAGCATCTCGAATAGCTAAGAAGCTTTGTACTGCTTCGCTTCCATCTTCAACATCTTCAACGCCTGGAATTTGTAAAAGCCGATTAGTCACGATTGGCGTATCACTAGGGTCTCGCAATCGCATTTCGATAGTCGGAGGTAAAGGATTGGCAACCAACGAAGCTGCTTTTTCGACGTATTCATAGCGATCTGTTAGCTCTGCAAGTGCTTCATCAGGACTCACATAACGACTCGCTTCAACTTCTTCCCATTGTTCGACTTCTGTGCGGATAGCTTGGAAGTTAGCACTGCGCGACAAAAAGGCAGCCATTTCAAGTTCACCTTGCATCTCTTTTAAGACCAAATTGAGGTTTAGACTAAAAAGGCTAAAAGCAGCAAGGACCATTAGTGAAAGCACCATCGTGGTGAAGGTGGATAAACTTGCAATTGGATTGTGTTGTACAGCCTTGAAGGCTTGTCTTATTACATACATGCTTAATCTCTATTTTAATAGCGTATTTAGTAATGTAGTTTAATACGCTTAATGTGTCAGTTCTTTAAAGTGCCATTTCTTTAATAAGTGCATCTGTGAAACTAACTGTAGTTTCAGAACCAGATAAGTCAGGCGTAACTATACCTCGACTTAACAATTGGTTCAATGAGTTTTCAATCATTTGAGCGATTTCTTTCTCACCTAAGTGCTCGAGCATCATGCAGGCACTCAAAATAGTTGCTGTTGGGTTAGCAATACCTTGCCCAGCAATATCTGGACCACTACCGTGTACAGGTTCAAAGACTGCATGGTCATCGCCAACGTTAGCACTAGGTGCTAGACCTAAGCCGCCCACTAAACCAGCCATTAAATCACTCAAAATATCACCAAATAAATTAGTGGTGACCATAACATCAAAAGTTTCAGGGCTACGTACTAAGTGCATGGCAGCAGCATCCACGATAACATCGTAGCTGTCAACATCTGGATAAGCTTTTGCAGTTTCTTGTGCAGTATGTAGAAACAAACCAGAGGTTAATGGTAGTACATTTGCTTTGTGGATAATTGCTAGCTTTTTCGTGCGCTTTTGCGCTTCTTTCAGTGCAACTTTGGTAATGCGCTCGCTAGCCCCTTTACTCACAACAGCATCCGCAATGGCAATATCGCCATAACGTCTTTCGGCAGCAACATACAAACCTTCAGTATTCTCCCGAATCATGAGCATGTCGATATTATCTTGAGAACCTTCGACAGGACGAGATTTAGCAGGACGGAAATTAGCATACAGATTGAGTTCTTCACGCATGGTGCGAATAGCACTATAAAAGCCTTCAACCTTTTTGCTTGGGCTCGTGAATGCACCTGCAAGCGTTGCGTCAGATTCACGCATTTTGTCTAGCGTATCGGCTGGAACGCTTTTACCCTGTTTTTCAAAAACTGCCCAACCTGCTTCTGCGTGGGTAAACCTGATTGCTAGGCCGGTAGCTTCGAGAACACGTTGGGTGGCAGGTACAACTTCTGCACCAATGCCATCGCCTGGAACTAAGCAGATGTTATACATGTTGACCTGCGTTTTTATCGATAGGTGTTGGGATAACTGCCTGATTTGTCATTGAGTTAGGCTAACACGGAGGGTATTTTGAGGATACTGGCAAGTGGCTTAATAATTGCAGAATCCACCACGTATTGTATCTCTTCAAGTAGTTGTTTTAAGTTTTTAAAAAGTAAATGAATTTAAACATTACCATTCCCAGTACGTAACCGAATCTAAGAAAAAGCTGTCTGTGCCATAACTTTAGGGTATTAATTAGTTGCTTGATATTAGGAGATTATTCGTAATCTGGCGTAAGAACATTCCAAAAGAATGTCAAAATAGATCAATCTGGACTAGTGCTTTAACAAGTGAAAATCTAAGGGTTTATGAGTTCAATTTATTGCGAAAATCTGTGCCCATAAACTTTTACAGTTGACCTGCAAAACACACCCTCTTATTACCGGTTGTTGCTGTATTAGGTTTACAAATAGAAAAATATGGTGATTTTTCATCATCTGTGACGCACAAATTGGAGTTTCGTGATTTGTTGATTCTAGTCATAACTATTGCTGCACCACGCTAATTATTTAAGAAAGTTATTTAGGTAAAGTGTCTGATAACATCCACCGATTGAATTATTATTCTAAAAAGTAGTAGGAATTTATTAGATCTTCTCTATGGTGGAGCACTATGTAACAAAACTTACTATGAAACTAGTAGGCTACTTTTTGTTTACTCACCCATTTAAAATGCTTAGCAAGCGCTTCATCATCCAACAGTAAATCAGCATTATTCAACTGTTTCGCAAGGGTCACCTCATCGTATAAATTGTGAATCCCCTTATGGCACATAATGCATATGTCAATACCTGCATTTAATTCCACTTTACTATATTTCTTTTTATAAAACTTTCGCCCATGCACCTTTTTAGGTATGAGATGATGATGTGTCAAATCAGTTTCGCGGTTGCAAAACGGACATACAGATTGTTCTTCTTTTTCTAAGGCGATATTTGGCATACTAACTGCTTTTCTATATTTCTATAGTATTCAGGCAACACGTAATTGGAATATGTTGCCTTCACAATCATACCCGTCACAAACTGTCGCTTCTCTAAAAAGCCATTCTGTTTCTGTACCATGTACATTGCCATTTAGGTCTTTTGCTAACTCTCTAGCTTGATTAATATTGGTAATATAGTAAACAATTTTGATAGGAGTTTCACTACGAGGTGTAGGTGGTTTAGTAATAACAATTGTATCAGCAATATGTTGTGGTGCTTGTAAAATTACGAGTTCACTCGCAGGCAATTCTAAACGAACATGTTCATCATCTTGCTCCATAAGTTCCATACCTAAAACAATTTGATAAAACGCCGACAACTTAAGATAATCCTTTGCATAAAGAACAGCGCCAGCTTTAAACATCTAAACCACACCCTTTCTGTTCTGACTATTGATTGCTTGTAACGTATTTTAAGATTTCAACAACTTGTTCAGGTGTTTGTGCCCAAGCCATTGCCGCAGAATCAACTTCCTTCAGAGCATGGATGATGCTGTCATCATGTAGCGTAATATATGGTTTACCAAGTGCAGCTAAGCCACCTGCGTCAAATGCTGCATTCCACTGTTTGTATTTGTCGCCAAAGCGTACCACAGCTATATCACAAGTTGCAATCAAAGTTTTGGTACGTATACGGTTCACCTTAGAAGACTTGTGATCGCGCCAGAAGCCTTCCTCTTGTGTTCCTAACACGTCACCTGCTGCATCGCTTGCGTCATGATTTGTAACTGCGGATGTAAAAACTGTGGGCAAACCCAATGCTTTTGCACCACTCATAATTTGCTCTCGCCAGTCTGTGTGTATTTCTCCTGATAAGTAAACAGTCCAAGTCATTTATAGTCTCCAAAAACTTCAAGTTGTTTCTAGTTTAACTTGAAACACGTGGGTGGTGAATACATGCTTTACTACAAGTCTGTCCTGCTCAAGCTTAAGAGTTATTTATTAGGATGTTGCAGTTATATAAGGATGGTGCGCTGAGTTTTTCAAATGCAAAAAACTTATATTTTGATTGAAATGATTCGTACTTTTAAGTGGCAGACCTTCTTTACTCAAGAGTCTAGGTACTCTGCGGCTAAATAACTTGTTTTATAAAGACTATGACAATTGGTCATTGTAAAACATATAAGTTTGCTTTTTAGCCAATTGTTTAGGCAATAAAAAAGCTGGACAGCGTATCGATACGCTGTCCAGCTAAAGCTTAATTGATATTTAAAAGTTGTTCTTAATACCTAAAGCTACTGTTGGGAAACCTGCAGGATATGCGAAGTTTGCACCTGGTTGAACTGTTGGTTGTGCATTGAAGTAATAGTCGTACATAACCTCAGCAAATACACCTAATGAATTTGTGATGTTATAATCTACACCAATCAAGCCACCAGCAAATGGACCTGTAACAACTGCGTTATCTACAGAAGCCATGCCTTTGTCTTGGTAGCCACCACCAACACCAGCGTATACGCCGATTGCATCAGTAATGTCTATACCGTATGTGATGTGACCAGCAACTGCGATGGTGCCAGAATCAAATTTAGACTGACGACCATAGTCAACTGTTAGACGTGCACCTAAATTACAAATGTAAAGGTTTTCTACACCAGCAATTGCACGAACACCGAAGCGCTCAAGGCTTGCTAAGTCATAGTAGCCACCAACACCAGCATAGATATCTAGGTTATCGAATCCACAGAATAGACCTTTAGCTTTCATGCCATCATTCATTTTTGGTTCTGAACCACAATCGGTTGCATTGATGCGACCGTCATTATTTAAATCTTCTGCTGGATCAGCAACACCATTACCGTTTAGATCCCAACAACTTCTAAGTGGTGTTGTTGTAGGCGGAGTAACTGGCAATATCACTGGGGTTGGTGCACAATCTGCGCTATTTACCCGACCATCATTGTTAAGGTCTTCTGCTGGATCTGCGATGCTATTTGAATTTGAATCCCAACATGCAATAAGTGCTGGTGTAGTTACAGGTTGTTCGACAACTGTAGTAGTTGTTGTACTACTTGAACCTGTTGTGCCAGTTGCGCCTGTAGTACCAGTTGCGCCTGTTGCACCTCTTGGACCTGGAGGACCTGGAAGTCCTGTTGCACCTTGTGTACCAACTGGGCCTCTTGCACCTGCTGGACCTGGAGGACCTGACGGACCACGAGGACCCATTTCACCATCGGAACCTGATTGACCTGTTAGGCCAGTTGCACCTCTAGCACCTTGTGGACCTGCTGGACCAACTGGACCTGGAGCACCTTGTGGACCTTGGCGACCTGTAAGACCTTGTGAGCCTTGAGGACCTGCTGGACCTTTAGCACCTGGAGGACCTGGAAGACCACGTAGACCCGGTGCGCCTTGAGGACCTGCTGGACCTTGAGCACCTGTCGCTCCAGTACGCCCTGGAGGACCCGCTGGACCTGGAGGGCCCGCTGGACCTGCACGTCCCATTGCACCTGTGGCACCTGTAGCACCAGTTGCGCCCGCTGGACCTGCTGGACCCGCTGAACCTTGGCAGTCATAGGCGTCTACACGTCCATCACGGTTACGATCTTCATTACTGTCTGGTAGACCGTTTGCATTTAGATCCCAACAGCTTAGTCCTGCTTGACCTCTAGCACCTGTTCCACCAGAAGTATTTGCTGATGCAAGGAGCGATTCAAGAGAAGCCATACGCTGTCCAATACCTTCAAGTTGTGAAAGACGCGCTTGTAAGCTTGAAATGGTTGCACGTAGCGTAGCCACTTCAGAACTATTTGCTGAAGTGCCAGTGTTTGAACTACTTGTACCTGTACTTTCAAGTTGAGCAATACGACCTTGTAAACTAGCAACCAAAGAACGCAAGCTGGTCATAGCCTGAGCATCTGCACCTGTGCTGCCACCTGTGGAACCTAGGCTTGCCATTTGTGATTTTAGTGAGGCTAATTCACTTTTCATAGCTGCAACATCGCCAATGGAGCGCTCGAGCTGCTCTAACCTTGGGAAAATCGCCGAAATTTCATTGTCGTATTTGTTAAGAATACGTGCAATAACAATAGACGCCTCATAGCGTGTTAGGTTTGCATAGCCATCAAATGTACCATCGGTACGTCCAACAATAATGCCTGCCGCAACAGACATCTTGATTGCTTCTTCTGCATAGAATCCTGCTGGTACATCTGGAAATACACCAGAAGCACCCCTATAGCTTGTTCTAGTTGCATTTTGCATAGAGCTTGAATCACTGCAATCCATGTTTGAGGCTGAAGCTCTCACTGCCGATTTACTTGCATTTTCAGGGCAATTATTGCCCATGCTGGAACCATATTGCGCTTGTCCCATACATAAAAAGAGCGCAACCACGGTCATGAAGAGGATACGTGAGGTTTTCATCATATTCCAGTCTTCCTTCCTTCTTACCATTCCCTAAAATAGGGGTTGCATAGCCCCCCCAGGTTTGCAACTCAAAAATAACTGAGCTACATAACCTCATAAGCGCTATACAGGCCGATTTACCTAATATCTGTCTCTAAACTTGCCAAAATTTAAAAACGCCTGAAAAAGGTCATAGGCGAAATAACAAAAGACATTTCTCCGAGTTATATTGATGGGAATTTTAGAAGTACCTTATAGACATCACAGAGGATGTTGCTATAACGACGACTAGGGTGCTGCCCCTCAACTATTTAAAGCCCAAACACCTTATGTCTTCAGTAATAGGCTCTATTCGAAAAGATGTCAGTTTGTCCTTCCGCTATAGGACGCTAGGCGATGACACCAGGCACTGACATCAAGCATTATGCATCTTGGACCTTGCATTATTTATGAAAGATGCGTTTAATAAACTTTAGACTCGACCCCAAAAAATTTGTCAAAAATTTAAGTACTACTCATAATTTAGAGATGATTTATCAATCCGTGTATAAAGGTTCCTACATAAAGGTGGTGACTCTAAAAAATCATATTGATGACGTCTAGGAAGGCGTTTTTACAACTTTCTTTTGCTATAAATACACTATTTAATAGTAGTGAAACCAACTTTAGCCTTACTAATAGCTAATTAAGAAGAAGGTGTAATGCACTTACAAGCATAAGCATTAAAAACCCGTAATGTCTCATTTTAAAAAAGATGCCAGTTTGAATAGTGCTATTCCCAAAACTCGTTAAAAAATATATTTTCTATAGGCCTATGAAATAAAAAAATCAGCAGTGCAAATTGAAGGATTTACCTCAAATACGCACTGCTGATTTCAAAAGGCTGGTTAATTGGTTACATAGATTCTGCGCTATCAAACTCAATTGTACTGGCTAAAATTTTGCCTTTAGAATTTTAGTTTCTGAACACTACTCATATCTAATATTAACTGATCCAATACCCGCATCTATCTCGATATTAGCAGTATGATTACTATTGTTATAGTTTGTTGAGGTTAGCTCATCATCATCTCTAGTAAAAGTCATGTTATCTGGTAACGACAATGAACCAATACCTTTATCTACCTGAATACGGCTACCTACAGACCGTGGTATGTAAACTGTAACTTCGCCAACACCAGTGTTTAGGTCTACATCATAGTCACCCTCTTTTGGTAATCTTACAGTCAATTCACCAATTCCAGCATCTACTTTTAACTTCTCTAAGTCTATATCGCCTAAACTGAGGTTAGTTTCTCCAACACCTGTATCAATATCTAAACTGACAGGTACAGACCTTGTAATTGAGAGTTCCCAATCTTTATCTTGATTACCAACTAGATTTATAGAACCTTTTTTCTCACTTTTAACTTCGTATTTTACTTTGTCACCATTTTTGTCAAAAGATGTTTCAAGCGTCTCACCTTTGACCGTATCAATTGTGCCTTCTATCAAAGAATTTCCACGACTATTGCGACCTAGGCTATCTATAGTGAGCTTACTTACTCCTGTTGAAATGATAATCTCAGCTTCTTTGGCACGTTCTAAGCCTTGTTTTATGTCATGTGTTGTTGCTCTAGAACCACCCAAGCCAAAGAATCCTGAAAACAAAGATAGTACCGCAGCCAAAACAATACCACCAATGATTACAGGCCAGCGCAATGGTTTACCTAACATAATGCCAAGGCTAATGGCAATCAAAATAAGTGGCCAGTACGATAAAATACTAAAATTACCACCACGACCTAAGCCTAAAAATAGTAAGACCCCACCAGCAATTAACAAAGCCGATGAAGGAATAATCATTGAACTTGTTTGACTCTTTTGTTCTGGTACTTCTGACATACGATTTTACCTTCTTTCCCTAAGTTCCATAGTTTAATGATGAACGCCTCAAAGCTTACTTTGCTTCGACGTAGCCTTCGAAAGGGTGTTTTTATCAATAGTGATTCAAAGTCATTAAGATTTATTATCGATACCTCTTAAGCTTGCTGCAAGGTTGTTCATTTTACTATATCAGTAGTTTTACACTATTTGTAAAGCAATAGTTTCATACTTATGAGTGAAGGTTATAAACACGTTGCCTAAATTGAGGTAGTTCTTTTAGGACACTGTGCGGTAGACTAAAGGCTGTTTTAAGTTTTAGCTGAGCTAAAGCTTTGGAGGAAAGATTATGACTTTAAAAGAACAACAGGAACAACTTCAGGCACTCCGGGGGTATCTTTGACGTTGCTGGTAAAGAAGCCAGATTAGCAGAATTAGAACCTTTACTCAATGACCCAGATTTGTGGAATGATACTGAAAAAGCTAGAGAAGTTAATCAAGAATCCACACGCTTACAAAAGGTAATTGAGAGCTATCAAACAATTGAAGGCGATTTAGAAAGCCTTGAAGAACTTTTTGAAATAGCAGAAACAGAAGAGGAACGTGCTGATTTAGAAGCAGAACTAGCTGGGGTTCAAAAGAATCTCGATATGCTTTATAGGGAGACACTCTTTTCTGGAAAGTATGACAACAACGCAGCAATCGTGACGATTAAACCAGGCGCAGGTGGTACTGAGTCCAGTGACTGGGCTGGCATACTTTGGCGCATGTATCGCCGTTTTGCTGAACGTTCAGGTATGAATGTAGAACTCTTAGATGCTGTGGGTAACGATACTGCCCCACAAGGCATCGACTATGCTCAGATGATTGTGCGGGGCGAGCGTGCCTTTGGTATGTTACAAGTTGAATCTGGTGTTCACAGATTAGTACGTGTGAGTCCTTTTGATTCAAACAACCGTAGACATACCAGTTTTGCATCTATTGAAATCATGCCTGAAATTGATGATGCAATAGAAGTCAGCATAGACCCAAGTGATATCCGTACAGATGTTTATCGTTCTTCTGGACCTGGCGGACAATCTGTAAACACGACCGATTCTGCCGTTCGCCTTGTTTATAAAGGCGGTACACCAGATGAGATTGTAGTAACTTGTCAAGATGGTAAATCGCAAATTAAAAACCGTGAGAAAGCCTTAAAAGTGCTTCGTTCACGTTTGTTTGAGCGTGAGGAACGTAAGCGTTTAGAAGAGCAATCTAAAATGCGTGGTACACAAATGGCAATTGAGTGGGGTTCACAAATTCGCTCTTATGTGCTTGATAAGCAGTATGTAAAAGACCACCGTTCAAATGAAATGCGACACGACCCTGATAACATCCTAGACGGTGATATCGAAGGTCTAATTTATGCTGGTTTAGAGTGGCAAGCACAAGAACGTGCGGACGATACAACTACAGAAAGCTAAGCTACATCCCTAATCTAGATCCTTAGTAGGATTAGATTCACATGATTAAGTGATAGCATTTCTCTGATATGAGGAATGCTATTTTTTATTTTTTAAAGTTCAATAAATACGTATTATTATT
>CALHRJ010000456.1 GCA_938038395.1 uncultured Deinococcales bacterium
TGCTTGCATACTGCTTATGATTTA
Source organism: uncultured Deinococcales bacterium (assembly GCA_938038395.1). Lineage (GTDB taxonomy): Bacteria > Deinococcota > Deinococci > Deinococcales > Trueperaceae > CALGZD01. The sequence continues at coordinate 25 of CALHRJ010000456.1, forward strand.
CAAGCAACCGTAGAAACACCTTATAAAGATTTAGAACTATTACGAAAAACATTACCTAATGCTGCCTTAGCAATTGCTGGTGGCGTAACACTTGAAAAAGTAGATACTATATTAGAACACCAACCTTCAATAGTTGTTGTCGGTGGTGGCATTTGCAAAGCTGATAATCCATATGAAATAAGCAAAGCTATTCGAGAGAAGCTGAGGCCTAAAGCGTGAAATCTCTGACTTATGAACAACAGGTTCAAACTGTTCTTGAAGAGTTTCAAGCTACACTTTTGCAGGTTCAAGAAAGTAACTTTGATGCTTTTTTAGAACTGATTCAAGGTGCAAAGCGAATCTTTATAGCAGGTCGAGGTCGCTCAGGTTTGCAAATGAGTGGCTTTGCTATGCGACTTATGCATTTGGGTCTTGAATGCCATGTTGTCGGTGATGTGACTGCACCATCAATTCAAGCAGATGATCTGCTCATATTAGGCTCTGGTTCTGGAAAAACAGCTTCGCTAGTGAGTTTTGCAAAACGAGCTAAAATGCAAAAAGCAAAGATTGCACTGATTACGATTGCACCTGAATCTGTTCTTCGTGATTTTGCTGATGTGAGTATTACGATTCCTGCACCAACACCAAAATTAGACGAGGGAAGCAGTGCTAAAAATGTAGCAGCTTCCATACTGCCTATGGGTTCACTCTTTGAGTTCTCGATGGCAATTGTGTGTGAGTTGATGGTTCTTCGACTAATGGAATTGCTCGAAATAGATGCTAGCGAGATGTTTGAACGTCATGCGAATATGGAGTAAACCAAGGGCAGGTATTAGAGTTAGGTAGAATGGTAATACTAATTATTTGGTAAAAATATTCTTTGACCAATTTGTATACTTGTGGCGTCATTGATACCATTTAGTTCCACCAATACATCTACAGTAGTTTTGTAAAGCGTTGCAATTGCATATAAATTATCACCTGCTACAACCTCGTGGTATTTTGAGCCATTCAAGGTGGCATCCTCTGCTATCGTTGCGATAGTTTGCGATGAAACATCAGAACTTGTAGTTTCATTATTTACTACTTCTTCTGGGGTGACTGGGCTAACTTCTTCTGATAGTTGTTCTGTTTGCTGTTCTGAAATTGGGCTAACTTGTATTGTATTGCTAGTACTAGCATCTTGCCCTGGTAAAGGAACTACCTCTATTTGACCAATACTGGTACTGGTTGCTGTATTTTGACTGTCCATCGTGGTAGAAGATTGAGAAGCTTGGTTTGTTGGGGGTGTGGCTTTTGGGCGACAGCTTAGCAAGGCAGTTAGCAATAAAATAGCAGTTAGAAGTAGGGTTAGCTGTTTTCTCATAGATAAGTATACCCTTTATTCGGAGATAGATATGTTTATATGTTTTCTGAAACTTAAAGATTTCATAATATCCTCGGCTAAGTTATCTGAAAAGACGGCATTATTATTATTAAGCCTTAAGTTTGGATTGAAATAATTTACTAAGGTGACTGCTATCAAAAATGTAAATGCTATTAGCCTAAAATTTGTTTGAATTTAGTAAAAGCTACATCCCACTGAGGGTTTGATTGCGGTTCAAAGACTTCTTGCTCAATTGAATTTGCAATGACCTCTCGACCAGTTTCTAAACTTGTAATGTGACCTGTGGTTACAGCTTGCAACATGATATTGCCAAGTGCAGTGGCTTCTATGGGGCCAGTGACTACGGTGCGGTTACAGGCATTTGCAGTGAATTGATTTAACACTGTATTTTGGATGCCCCCACCCACAATTCGAATTGTGGTGATGTTATTGCCAGTCAGGTCTTCTAAAGCTTCGATTACCCAACGATACCGCAGTGCCAAGCTTTCTAAGCAGCAACGTATGATTTGTGCATCTGTTTCTGGAATTGCTTGATTTGTACGCTTGCAAAATGCACGAATATGCGCTGGTATATCCCCATGACCTAAGAACTCGTCTGCATCGGGGTCGATGATGCATTTAAAAGCTTCTGCTTCTTGTGCAAGTGTTAGGAGGGTGTGCCAATCATACTCTCGGCCTTCACGTTGCCATTGGCGACGGCTTTCTTGTAAAAGCCACAAACCCATCACATTTTTTAAAAAGCGGATGGTATTGGCAACACCACCTTCATTGGAGAAGTTGAGGCGCAATGCCGCTTCGCTAAGAATAGGTTCTTGAAGTTCAGTACCAATCAGACTCCATGTACCACTGCTGATATAGGCACTATGGTTATCTAAGTTTGGTACTGCTGCGACTGCGTTAGCAGTGTCGTGTGAACCTGTTGCTATAATTGGTACTGCTTCGTTAAAACCTAGTTCAGTCATTAATGCTGTTTGCATAGTGCCAATCTTAGACATAGGTTTGATTATTTTTGGGAAGATGTCTAAGGGGATTTTAAATGTTTCGATTAATTGGGTATCCCACTGTCTATTCTGTGCATTAACGAGTTGACTTGTAGAAGCATTGGTATATTCAACAACTTTTTGTCCAGATAGCCAGTAGTTAAATAAGTCGGGTGTTATGAGTAGGGTATCAGCCAGCTCGAGCTGCGGGTCACAACTATCCACCATACTTAGCAATTGATATAGACTATTGATTTGCATAAACTGAATGCCAGTACGCTCATAAATTTGACTGCGTGACATAGTCTCAAAGCTTTTTTCAACCCAACCATCGGTACGGTGGTCACGGTAATGGTAAGGATTGCCTAGCAGATTACCAGCTTTGTCTAATAATGCGAAATCGACACCCCAGGTATCAACACTTATTCCTTGTAAAGGATCACTATAGTTTTTAGCATAAATACTCAAGCCAGTTTTTATTTCATGCCATAGACGCAGCACGTCCCAGTGCACTGAGCCATTGACGCTAACAGGTTCATTGACAAAACGGTGTAATTCGCTAAGTTCAATAGTTTGACCTGTTTCTTGAGTCAATACTTGTCCTAACATCAATCGACCACTAGAGGCACCGAGG
>CALHRJ010000457.1 GCA_938038395.1 uncultured Deinococcales bacterium
CTCAAACCACTTAAGTAAGTCTGTTGATAACACAGTTCTTATCCTAACCTAAAACTACTTAATCTAAAGGTGCGTCCCATCCAAGGTTGAAAATGGGGTTAGCACAAATAGAAGTTTTTTTGCTTTTTAAAAAACTTTCAAGGTGCGTCCCTATTAACTGGAATATTCCAATGATGAGTCTGGATATTCATTCAACCTCTAACGGGACGCACCCTTAATCTAACCTGTACTCAATTGCATAACATTAAGTACCTAAATATCTCACTTTTTGGGTATTAAGTTATGCCTATTCACAATGGAATGTCTTGGTATAAGATAGGTATTAATGACTAATTTTGTTTTTGTTTATGGCACGCTCAAGCCAGGAGAATTTTATGAGCATGTGGCTCAAAAAGCTGGTGCGTTTAAGGCTGAAAAGGCTTTTGTCGAAGGTTATCGTATTTATCATCTCAGAGAAGAAAAGTACCCTGCGGTTATTGCTGCACCTCCTTTAAAAGATGACCTTCTTGAAGAAGAACTGGTTTTTGGCTATGTTTTAGAATATGAAAATATTGAAGCAGCGCTAGAAGTTCTAGATGAACTTGAAGGTATTAACCTAGACCCACCTGAGTACAATAGGGGAGAAGTAAAGGTTACTAGACTTCGCGATGATGAAGAACTTAGTGCTTGGATGTATACCTTTGCCAAAGAAGAGTATTTGACGGAGCAGCATGCACAGCATATACCGTACGGTAATTGGACAGGTATTGATAAAGATGATGTTGCAGGTAGTGTGGAAGATATTGCAGATGAATCAGTGGCGGCTCACGGTCGGGCTCGAGCCCTATCAAGCACCTAAGCTAAATGTCTTGAATTAAGACCCAACAAATAAAAAAAGGGCTTTGGAAACATCCAAAGCCCTAAACTTTTGTAATTTTTTCTTGTAACTATTTTAAGTTAACAACCATTTGCATAACAGGCGCATAAGTTTCAAAACTTTCACTTGAAGTACCCGCTGCGTTGAACTTATGTACAATATGGCTACCACGTCTTACGACATAAAGATTTTCTTTGTCATCTACACCAATATCTAAAAGTGCATCAGTATGACCACCCTCGATATTTGCAACTGAGAAGGATTGTGCCACACGACCATCAGGGCTAATTTTACGGACTTTGCCACTGTGTGCATCGCTGATGTAAAGGTTGTTGAAGTGATCAACTGCCATGCCATCAATTTGACGCATACCTTCGTTTTCACTACTAATTTTGAAACCCCAACGGGTTTGGTAATTACCATCGCCATCAAAGCGCTGTACTTGCTTGTTGCCATAATCAAGTACATAGACTGAACCATCGTTGCCGACTTTTATCAGTCGAGGATTATTGAATAAGCCTCTGCCATTACCTGAACCACCAAAACTACTCAGGTACTTGCCCTTACGGTCGAATTTCTGTACGAGTTGTGTTTCGTTATCAAGAACATATAGGCAATCATCACCAAGTGCAACAGAGATTGGATGTAAAAACTCACCAGGCTTCATACCGTAACTACCAAAGGTACTTAGGATTTGCCCACCACCACTTATGTACTTAACCATTTCACCGTCATCTTCTGAAAAGATGGTGATGTAAAAGTTACCCTCTTCATCAGCAGCAATAGATTGCGGTACTGAGAAGAATTGGTTTTCACCCATACCGATTTCACCGACATTATTATGTAAGTTACCTTCAGTATCTAAAATACGAATCACACCTTGGCGAGCATTCACAGCCATAACCAGTGAGCTTGGTAAATCGGCTCCTGCGACCATTCCTTCATTTTCAAAAGGATAGCGCTCCATGATAGCTAAAGTCTGATCTAAGGTTGGACGCTCATCTGGGTCTTTTTGAATCATCCACATGACTAGATCATTTAGTGCTTTAGGCACTTCAAGATTAAGCTGTCTTGGTGGAGGAGGGGTTTGGAAAATTTGTTGATGAACAATATTTTCGTAGTTACCTTTAAAAGCAGTTTGACCCGTAAACATTTCGTAACAAACTAGACCAAGGCTATAGATGTCACTACGTGAGTCAATCTTGAGGCCCCTGGCTTGTTCTGGTGACATATAGACAGGTGTACCTAAACGTGCACCCGCCATAGTAAGTTTGGCAAGCATTTTACCACCAGCAATACCAAAATCCATTAGTTTCACTGCGTCTGGAGCGACAACTGGTTTTTCACCTTTACGAATACCACCGTTGGTGACCATGATGTTTGCAGGTTTGATATCACGGTGAATGATGCCTGCTTCATGGATATGTTTAAGTGCTTCAACGACTGATTTGATTACGCCAACACTAACTTCGAAATCCAGTTCATCCTTGGTGATGAAATCTTCTAAACTTCGTCCATCAAGGTATTCCATTGCCATAAAGTGTTTTATGCCTTGGGAACCGTGTTCGAATGTCTTGACAATATTTTTATGATTTAGGCGCAAAGCCACTTCTGCTTCACGGTGAAAGCGTCTAATGAATTTGGCGTCAGCAACGTATTGTTCCATTGGGATTTTCAAAGCAACAACAGCACTGTCGCTGTGGCGTTTGGCTTTAAAAACACTTGCCATACCACCAGAACCTACTTTTTCTAGGACCTCATAGCCTGGAATATCCATTTCGTCACCAGAGCTACTTTTCTTAGAGGCTGTAACATTGCCAACTTGAGTATTTAATCTGGTGTTTTTGTTTTTGGCATTTCTTTTACTATTGCCAGCATCTTGTAAATCAATAGCTTCAGTCGCTTTTTTATTCTTTTTCTCTTTACGACGTTTTGGTGTTTTACTGCCTGACTTTTGCCTACCACCGCCTCGATTGCCCTGAAAGAGGGCAGGTGCCAAAGCTAATGGCCCTGCTGGGACGACTGCAAGACCAAGAATACAGAGGAGTAACGGTGCAATAGCGCGCTCGAGCCCACCTATTCTAAGAAGCCCAAGGCTAAGCCCAACAGCAGCAAGTGCGAGTATCCCACTTAACCATGTTGGTAAAAATCTAAATATTAAAGCAAATACTGCTGCAAGAATAATGAGTATAAGCAACCACTGCACGTATTAACCTCCATAGAACCAATCAAAACCGACCAGAGTTAGACTAAAAGACTTTATCTAATGTATCTAAACCCAATTCGAAATAATAAATATAGGTATAGTTTGCATTTCGAACATTAAAAATAGGGGTGAAAAGTCTCTCACATCGTTAACTAGGACTTAATTCTGGATTCTTTCACCCTTACGAGGCGATGCCTCTTTGATTTCACCATGACGTCCTTCGTAACGGCGAATGTTATCTTCTAAACTTCTAAGTAATGCTTTAGCGTGTTGTGGACTGGTAATAACCCGACTGCCCACAAACGGTGCCTGACCAGGATAAGCAAAGGCAAAGTCCATGACGAACTCATCTTTGGTATGAACTAGTAAGGCCATATTCGAATAAAATCCACGTGCTACTTCTTTACTGACTTCTAATTTGACTTCTTTTACGCTCATTTAGTTAGCCACCATTTCTGCAATTTGTGGAAGTAGTTTGCTTAGTTTGAGGCGAGCTCGCCCTAAACTATTGCTTGAATCTAATACAACAACGGCAATCGGTGAGTCCTGATGTGCGTCAGACGTAATACCTACAAGAGGGCTTAGAACAACAGGGCCTTGTTCGTATTCAAGAACAGTTTGTTGAAGTTCGCCTTCTTCTAACATGCCAGCAAGTGTGCGACTACTGTGTATGCCTTCTGTAACAAGTGCGCTGACATTAGAAAAGTCATGACCTGCTTTGGAAACACTATCAATAACACTGCCGTTACTATCAACGACTGCTACACTGCTTACACCTTTAATTTGCATGACTTCACTTAGAATTTGATCCAGTGCCATTATTTATTAGCTTCTCTCTTCTTATATCGGACTAGTTCCACATAGCTATCTTAACAGTCACGTGAATCTTAAATTTACAACTGATGGATAATTTCTAACTTAATATTTCGTAAGTGCTGCCGAACTGGAGTTAAGTCGTTACATAACTTCATAAGCACAAAACAAAATAAGTCATTGTCTAGCAGTTGGGCGTAACAAGTCAGCTTGTCTGTACTAAAGACTAGTTCTATAACTTGTCCTCTAGACAAGCGTGGTAAACCACGTTTATAAGCCTTAGCTGTAGTAACGAGTAGAGCAGCTTGTTCAGCCACCATAGGGCTTAAATCGTAAGCATCTTGTGGATACTGTTCAATTATAAGACCATCACGTGTGCCCACAGCAACAGCTAGCGCACCGTCTACGGTTTTAATTACCCCTGCTAAAGTTGTATGTAATCCGGATAAAACTTCGGTCATAAAATGAATTTCTAAAGGTAGTTAGTAGATTTAATGTCAGGATTATTGCTGATTACCTAACACTACCCTTTTAAAAGAGTTTACCTGCTAGCTCTTACTAATCTCTTAGAATGATAGGCTAAAAGAGTAAGAATCAATAGCTATGTCTCATTACTTTTAGATTACCCAAGATACGATTAAGCTTTTGAGATAGACTTGCACAGCAACAACCGATAACGACGGGATATGTTTTGGATGCTAAACTGTAAAAAGCTAGGGGTAAAGACTTTTGCAATATATTGAACCTATAAATCCTTACATTTTTACTTCTTAAAGCATTAGGTCTTTATTTGAACAAGTGAGCAGGTGAAGGCCAATATTTTTAATAATGAACAGGGATGATGAATTCCCCAAGGTTTGCCTCAAAAGTAATCTAATCGATGTATGGCTTACCAGACAAGATAATACTCCTTGTTGATACCCGTCGGCTGGCTGTGGGGTCAGTTCATTAGCTTCAACAGGTAGCTTTTTGCAGTTTAAGCTCAGAAAAATTTAAATCCCTTTTGAATTTCGTTTGTTGCTATACTAGAGCTATGAGTCAATTACATGTTCAAGCTGAACCAGGCGATGTTGCTCCCTTAGTATTGCTTCCAGGTGATCCAAACAGAGCTACTTTTATTGCCGAAACATTTTTCGAAAATCCTGTTTGTTACAATAGTTATAGGCAGTTGTTAGGCTATACAGGTACTTATAAAGGTAAACGTGTCAGTGTACAAACTACAGGCATGGGTTGTCCAAGCACTGCAATTGTTGTTGAGGAATTGATTCGTCTTGGGGCTAAGCAACTTATTCGTGTGGGTACGTCTGGCATCATTAGTCGAGCAATTAAACCAACCGAACTGATTGTTGGAATGTCTTCAATACCAAAAGATGGTACTACGCGTATGTACTTAGATGGAGACAGTTACGCGCCCACAGCATCATTTAGTGTGACCAAAGCTTTGGCGGAAGCTGCCAAAAAACACGTTGAAGAATATAATTCAAAATATCATGTTGGTCTAATACAAACTGAAGATGCATTTTACGCAACTTTGCCTGAGCATGTTGCACGTTTAGAAGAGCAAGGCGTCTTGGCAGTTGAGATGGAAGCGTCAATCCTCTTTTTGTTAGGTAAACTTCGAAATGTTGAAACGGGTTGTATGCTGGTGGCATCGAACTATATTGGTGATGCTGAGTTTGTTAGCCCTGAAGACTTAAAGCGTGCTGTTTCTAATATGATTCAAATCACCCTAGAAGCAGGTTTAGAGCTTTAAAACTTATTCTAATTAAAAAAAGCGCACTTGGAAGAATTCCCAAGTGCGCTTTTGATTGTTTATTGATAAGTCAGGTGTTTAAGCTTTAAAAAGCAACTAGAACATCACTTTGTTGGTTAGCTTGAATTGTGAATTGACCAAAGTAGGTTAAGAAACCTGCTGCAGGTGCTTCAATGCGGATGCTATGGGTACCTACTGGCAAATTACTGATATCCAAGGCACCTTGAGTATTGGTTACACCAACTTGTTGGTTATTGATAATTACACGACCACCAATGATATTGGTTTGAACGTGTAGTGTTCCAAATTGATTTACTACAGGTGGTGGTGTTACAACAGTTTGACCCACAACAAAAGGCATAGCACTTACTGCCCAAGCTTGTGAAATAGATGGAAAGTTTAAGTTAAGCATTGTTTGACCAAAGTTATTTGTGCTCGAGCTTGCCCGTTGTGCATCGATTTGTTGGATGGTTTGGGGAGTGAGCGGTAGTTGAGTAGCAACTGCCAGAATATAGCTTCTACCTTGTGCACCAGCAACTCTGAATTCATAACCTCTAGTTGAAGTTGGAAACACTCTTGATTGACCCGCTGCAGTAAATTCTACGTTTTCAAAGTTGTTTGGTAAAATTGTATCAATTTCACCAGTTGCACGAATATTAAATAAGTAGATATAGCTTGCTGCATCTGGGCGTGTAGTGATTCGCATCACTTCGTTTTGTTGATAACTTGCAGTACCTTGTGCCGCAGGATCTTTATCGACAGTCAAAGCAACATTAAATGTTGGTGATGTTACAGCATTGCCAAATCCAGGAGCAACAGAAATGCTTAATGGGACATAACTATTTTGCGCCTGACCAAATATACCTAGTGTACTAAGCATAGCAATGCTTAGTACTGCTACTAAAAAGTTTATGCGTTTACGAGTCATATTTCTCCTCCAAAAAAGATTATAACGTAAATCGTTATTTGTTAAAGCTTTAGATAAGCCTTACTTACAATGATAATCTTTGATTATCAAATTAGTATCCCCACAGATTACATGTACTAATTTCATATATTAAACCATATCTAAGCTAATGGTAAGAATCATTATACAAGTCTAATTTGTCTATAGTGTTAGAAGATAACACAGAAGGTCTTTGAAACCTAAAGTTGTTGACGTGCTTTTAAACTTACATGATTGTGCCCTAAACCCCTGTTTAATAAGGAATTAGGTAGGTATTGGCAGTTTTAAGTATTAAATATTGAACTGAGATAAAAGAATTCTAGTTTATCGAATGTAAAGAAAAAATGAAGAATTTTTGTGTATAAAATTTAGTGAGGGTCATTCAATAATTTGATATTTGTCTTAAAAAAGCTGTATGTAGGCACCGTATTTTTGCAGTAGTCTGTGCGCTTAGGTCCTAATATTCAGCAAATTTTTTAGAAGACCTTTGATGAGTTTGACGCTAGCTGCCTGAGATGTTTGCTCAATAAGAGCTTTATAATACCAATTCTATTTATGTTTGTACTCTAGGTTGAAACCACTTTTATGGCGCAGTTTTGTGAGGTGGCGGTATTATAGTTGGGTAAAAATATAGTCTTAATAGAGTCTTTTGTTTCCTTAGATCTTCGAGCTTGTCTATAAACGAGGTGCTTTCAGTTCTAAAGTTTTTAGCATTCACGCACTTGCATCTAGGTCAATGGATAAAGTTAGGTTTATGCCTAAAGTTAGTTGATGAGT
>CALHRJ010000458.1 GCA_938038395.1 uncultured Deinococcales bacterium
CTTTCACAAGCGTTGGAAGCCCAAGGTTCATGTGCATGGTCATGTACATTTGAATGGTGCAAATGCAAAGAGAGAATATGAGTCACCCGAAGGTGTTCGTGTAATCAATGCATTTGAACATACAATAATTGAGTTGTGATATAGATGATTGAAATTGCAGAGTATAAAAAGTCTTGGCCTACAGAATTTACAAGCTTTGCGATGCAGTTGAAGGATGTCATTGGAGATGATGTTTTAGCTATCCATCATATAGGGTCTACAAGTGTGCCAGATTTAGCTGCTAAAGATATTATAGATATGCAAATTACGGTTCGAAATTTTGAATTGGGATTTAAGTCTGATTTAGAAGCGCTGGGTTTGGAGTTTAGAGAAGATATCAACAGAGACCATATGCCAGCAGGTATGGAGCTCGAGCCTACACAACTAGAAAAGCGATATTTTAAAAACCATCAGCGACCTATGAACATACATGTTCGTGTTCAAGATAGATGGAATCAGCGTTATCCACTTTTGTGTAGAGATTATTTACGGAGTCATCCTATGGCTGCGAATGCCTATGAAGAAATCAAAAAACAGCTTGCCCATTATTTTCCTGAAGATGTAGATGCCTATTACGATATTAAAGATCCTGTGTTTGATGTAATTATGTCAGGGGCGTTTGATTGGGCTACGTTGACAAATTGGCAAGTGCCTGATTCAGATATCTAAAAATAGGAGTTAATGCATGAAACTAGGTTGGTGTGATATTTGTCTAAATGTTGAAGATTTAGAAGCATCTAGAAACTTTTACGAAAGCTTTGGATTTGAAGTTGTGGAGGGAGATGCAGAGCGAAAGTACTATGTCATGAAAAATGATTCTGCTCGTATCGGACTCTATAAAGATGCCTTTGAGGGCTTTATGTTGAACTTTCGTGGGGGAGATGTTTTTGCGAATTCTGCAATTTTAAAAGAAAAAGGTTTAGAATTTTATTCAGGCCCAACTGAGGGTAAAGAAGGTGGTGCATCTGCAACTATTCTTGATCCAGATGGAAATATGATTTTCTTAGATACGCACCCAGATGAGCTCGAGCCTGAGTATCAGAAAAAGGTAGGGGTCTTAGCTCATTTAATAGACGAATAACTAAAGCTATTTAGCAAATCGCTTGGCACTTGCTACACAAAGAATGACAGCAATCGTCACTGCAAACATTAGTGGTGTTACAGATTCTTTAAGCAGCGTTGCAGCAAGCCCTAAACCAAAAAAGGGTTGGAGCAACTGAAGCTGACTAACAGCAGCAATGCCACCTAGCGCTAAACCTCGGTACCAAAATATAAAGCCTATCAACATGCTAAAAAGTGAAACATAGCCTAAGCCTATCCATGAGGCTACTGGAATGTTTACAAAGGTATCTGGCATGAGGATTAGAGATAGTGGAATCATGACAGGTAATGAAAGTAAAAGTGCCCATGAGATGACTTGCCAACCACCGAGTTTGCGGGATAGTTTTGCACCCTCGGCGTAGCCTAAACCACAAGCAACGATTGCACCGAGCATGAGCATATCTCCGATAGGTGAAGCAGAAACACTATTTACACCCTGCGAGAAGGCGTAGGCTATAACCATCGAGCTTCCAAGTACTGCAAATACCCAGAAGATGGAACGCGGTCTTTCGCCAGCACGTAGTACACCAAAAAGGGCTGTGCTTAAAGGTAGTAGGCCTATAAAGACTATTGAATGTGCTGCGGTGACGTACTGGAGTGCTAGTGCAGTGAGCAGTGGAAAGCCGACGACTACACCAATAGCAACGAGTAATAGGGAAAAGAGGTCAGCTCGAGCTGGACGCTTTTCTCGCGAAATTAGTAATATGCACAGTGCAAGTAAACCTGCTATAGAAGCTCTGGCGACGGTCAGAAAAACTGGATCAAAGCCCATAACGGCAACACGAGTTGCTGGCAGTGAGCCGCTAAAAATTAACATACCCAGAAAGCCTGCTATCCAACCATTTGCTACTTTGTTCATGCCATGCTCCTATACCTATTTCTATAACCTAAGCTAAGAGCTGAGTATAGAACGGTCTAACAAAACTGTTAGTGGTGCATATTCGTTTTAGATGGCACAACCAAAGTTAGATGTTTAAAAGCATAACTCTATAAACCGTGTCCACCAGCAACATTTAATTTAATGCCTTCAGGCTTTCCACCCATAAGTGGCATAGCTTCACCAATCAAGGCTCTAACGCGTTCATCTTTTAGTGATTCATCATGTGCTTCTTCACTATCCCAAACTTCGTAAATCCATATACAAGTTGGGTCTTCGACATCTTCATTGACCAAATAGATATGGCAGCTTGGTAATTCGCCAACAATGGCTGCTGCACGTTTCATGATCTCAACAAATTCGTCTCGTTTGCCTTCTTGTGCAAAAAGTTTTCCGTGTAAACCGTACATGTTTTACCTCTACTCCAACTACTTAAATTCTAGTTGCTTAAATTTTAAGGTAGTATAACACATGTGTGATTGGTGGTGATTACTGATTAGATCGAGCTATCACAATCCGCACTAACTCAGCAGCATCTTCCTCTAAATCTAACTCAACACCTTCACCCCAAGCCAGTGCAGTATCAATAACAGCTTTCCATTTTATGTCTAAATACTCCTTTGCCCGTTGTGCAGAAACAGCTTTTGAAGCAATCGTACCCGTTTCCAAAGTATAGAGCACACGTCACATAGACAAAATTGCATAAGCTTGATAATCGTGTCTAGATAATTCAGATGTTTCATTTACAAGATAGGTCCACCAACCATTAATTAACCCACGAACTGCCTCTTTAATGTCTTCAGAACTTACAGGGTCTATAAGAGTTTTGGGGTCAGGTCCTTCTATAACAACACCCATTTCACGCACTATATAACGTTGCATAACCCAATCTGTTGCATGGGAGTCAGTATAGAAATTCGTTTCGTTTAAAGTTGGCCATTTAGTTTGGTCTTGTGGGTCGTATCGTCGGAAAGCTTTTTTAGAGATGTAGGAGCCTTCTAGTTTTTGTATCCACTTGTTATTGGTGATAAGTAGGGATGTGTGCATGCGCTCGAGCTGCCCAACTTGTTCGTCACTCAAGATATCTTTTGTTACAGTGACAAAATCAATATCACTACTACTAGGATTAAAATCGCCACTGGCTAAAGAACCATATAGATAAAGCCCCACAAAATCATCTTTTAAAACTTCTTTAATAGA
>CALHRJ010000459.1 GCA_938038395.1 uncultured Deinococcales bacterium
GAGACTAGCCACGTGTATAGCAGTGATAACTTTATTGTCTAGCTGTATGCCTGCTATGCAGCTTAAACCTGTGGAGAATACTGTGCCAGAAGATGCACAAGTACTTGTAAGTGGTGAGATAATTCATCTCAAAAATGCACCTTTTAGCTTTCAAGGAGATTTTGTGTTTCTTGCGGGTGCCCACGCAGTTGTGGAACTACATTTTGCTCAAGGGCAAGATGTTGCCTCCGAAGTTATTGCAGCAACGACTATTGAAGATATAACTAGCTTCCCAATTCTCTTTAGTTTGAAAGGTAATGCTCAAACAGCTTTTGAGCGTCGTGGTGAATACTTTTTACAAGTAAAAGTTTTTCAAAATAATAGTAATGAGCTTATCGAAGGTGATTTGCTCAATGAAAGTACTATAGAAGTTCGAGGTCTAAGTGCGAACGTCCGAGCAGAAGTTACTGGTTTGGAGCTTTGTAATAGTGAAGGTGCAGGTAGGTTTTGTACCAGTCTAAAAAGATAGCTTTACTAAAGCAGTTTAAGTGCTACAGCGATTGTTAAGCCTAAATGTTTCTTGGTCTGGTTTGTGTGTCAAATGCTTGATGTAAGCATAAATGCTTATTAGCATAAGATAGTAAAGGAGGATATTTTGAACTACTTAATGTTTAGTACAGTTTTATTGGTTTTACTTGGAGCATCTACATTTGCATTAGCACAAGATGATACTTCTAGTATTGTAAGTATGAAGAGCAACTATGATTTTGATACAACAGTTGAGCGTTTAACAACTGCTATTGAGGAATCACCCTTAACACTCATGACAACTATAGACCATGCAGCAAATGCAGCAAAAAATGATCTAGAGCTAAGACCAACGACGCTTTTCCTTTTTGGAAATCCTAAAGTTGGTACACCCCTAATGCAAGAAGAGCAAACGATTGCACTAGATCTTCCACAGAAGATGCTGGTTTGGCAAGACGAAGCTGGTGATGTTTATGTTGGTTTTAATAATCCTTTTTATTTGAAAGCACGTCATGGCGTAGCAGGTCAAGCAGAGCGCTTTACAACTGTGAATAATGTTTTGACCAATTTGGCTAAAGGTGTTACTGAATAAAATAGTTTTACTTACATGTGTTGCAGTAGTATAGAGAGCTAACAGACTTAAAAATTTTGTTGAGCATAGGTTTTGAAAGAATCTATGCTTTTTCCTTTTGGCAATTCTTGACGGATAATACCTATCATACTTGCTTACTATCTTTGTGACTATTGTGTGATGTTTAGGCATTACTTTAGATTTATTAGCAGTTTTTGTTTTACTGTTTGATTCATTACTAAGAATATTAAGTAATTAATGAAATATTACTAAGAAATAAGACATTTTCATTAGTATATCTTTATAAACGTAATGAAATGCGGTCAAAAAGCATTAATGCTTAACGAAAAAAATGAATTTAGAGAATACTTTCTAAAAGTTCCATTTATAAGCTAACTACTGCAAGCGTTACTATCGATCAACCTGTTGAAAATATTTAAAGGTTGAGAAGATTTGGAGAAAAAAATGAAGCTACGTCAAATTTTAATCACATTAGTTTTAGGTCTTTTAGTAAACCAAGCATTTGCAGAATTACCGTCACCAGCACGTTTTAACCTTACTGAGCTTGAAGTGATGGAACTTAACCTTGCTAGAGAAATTGTAATGACAAACCGTCTAGAATTGAACATAGCTGCGGAAAGCGAACAAGCTGCTTTTTTACAAGTCATGACTCAGCGCTTAAATGAACTTGGTTGGTCAGTAAGCTGGCAGGGTGAAAGAAATATGTTAGACAGTACGCTAGTTAGCGATTTTTACCGTATTGGTGGACAACACCTTAGACTAGAACTTAGCGAAACTAGTCCAAATAACTATAGAATGTTGATGTACAGATTTTAAACGTTATTTAGTTCAAAAGAAGTTTTCTTAAAATTATCCTTCTATTCACAATTTGTGGGTAGAAGGTTTTTTTGTCTACGTGTTTCTTGAATATTTGAGAACAATTGTTATAACAAATACTAATAACCCCAAACTCAATATTTGAAATGAAATTGTGAACCCTAAAAAACTAATTAAAATACCAGATAAGATTGGTCCAACGACTTTTCCTGCATTTCTAAACGCTCCTACAACGCCAAGACTAACACCAAGTTGTTGTTTGGAAATCTGTGCTGAAATCAGTGCTAATGTTGCGGGGAAAATTAGTGCTTGGGCCAAGCCAGTAACGATTGCCATTGAAAATAAGTAAACTCTAGATTCAATAACAGTAATCAGGAAAATAGCTAAACTCAAAATAGCCATCCCAAGCACAATACTTCGTATGTATCCCCATCTATCGCCTAATCTTCCAAGCAGAGGTTTGCTAATAAGATGAGCTGTTTCTTGAATAGAAAAGAAGGCACCAGCACTTAATGCGCCATACCCAATTGAAAGAATATAAACAGGTAGGAATGCTCGAAGGGCATAGAGCACAATGTAATTGATTGTCTCTAAGCTGGTAGCTAACCAGATGCCACTTGTTTTAGTAGTTGCTTTAATAGCCTCCAACAAGTTGGCTTGTTCTTTTTTAGTTTCTTGATTGGGAATTTCTTTAGGTAAACGTGCAATTGGAATAAAGGCAATCATGCTTAACAAACCAATGATAGTAAAGACCTGACTTGCTTGCAGAGTTAATAGCATCCATCCAGCAGCAATAGGTCCAACTATATAACCTAAACTTCTAGCAACGCTAAACCATGCAAAACGCTCCGCAGCTCTCTTGCGATAGTTTTTACCTATAAAAGCTAGTGTGACTGGACCATATATAGCCGTAGCTAAGCCGTGGATAATTCTTACAATAAATAAGTCATTAGGATTATCCACAAAGACGTAGAAAAATGGGATTACACAAAATAAGGCTGTACCAATCAGTAACCAGAGTCGTTGACCTTGCCTATCAGATAAAAAGCCAAATAATGGTTTGAGTAACATACCTGTGAAGGTAGAAACAGACACGATAATACCAAGTAGTGCATCACTTGCACCAAGCGAGGCAGCAAAAAGTGGGAGCAAAGGTGTTTTACCCATTTGGTAAGCTGAGCGAACTATAAAGTCTGCAAGGCTGATGTTTAAGAAGTTTTTTTCTTTGTCGCTAAAGTTATTCAAAATCGTATTTAGATACTAACTGTTTTATGGCGCGTTTACTACTCTTCTTTAGCATTCTTTTGTTAAATGTGGCTTACAGTTTGTTTTCAAAGCTGTTTCTACTGTAAACTCTAGTTAAGGAAAATAATTAAGAAAATTTTTGGAGGAATCTTTTGTGAGTAGCGCTGTTGATGGTTTACTGAAGTTCAGATGTATTGGTCCATTTCGTGGAGGGCGTGTTGTAGCAGTTGCTGGTGACCCTCGCGACATGGGCACTTTTTATTTTGGTGCTTGCGCTGGTGGTATCTGGAAAACAGATGATGGTGGTCAGTTCTGGAAGAATATCTCTGATGGCTTTTTAAAGACTTCTTCTGTTGGTGCATTGGAAGTTGCACCTGCTGATCCAAATGTGATTTATGCTGGTATGGGTGAGAGTACTATCAGGATTGACGTATCTCACGGTGATGGTGTTTATAAATCAACCAATGCAGGTAAGACTTGGCAGCACATGGGGTTAGAAAATACTCGCCATATTGGTAAGGTAAGAACCCATCCAGATAATCCAGATATTGTTTATGTGGCTGCACTCGGTCATGCTTTTGGTAAAGATGCTGCTAAGAATACTGAACGTGGTGTTTTTAAATCTATTGATGGTGGTCAGACTTGGAAGAAAACACTTTACAAAAGCAATAAAGCTGGCGCAGTTGATTTAAGTATAGATAAAAATAATCCTCGTGTACTTTATGCAAGCATTTGGCAAGCCTATCGTAACTTTTGGGAGATTTCTTCTGGTGGTCCTGATTGTGGCCTTTACCGTTCTGACGATGGGGGAGATACGTGGACTGAGATAAGCCGTAATAAAGGAATGCCAAGTGGCTTACTCGGTAAAATGGGTGTGGTTGCATCTCCTGTAAAGTCTGGGCGTGTGTGGACAATTGTTGAACATGCAACCAAAGGCGGCATTTACCTATCTGATGATTATGGTGAAACTTGGGAACATGTTAGCGATAATCAAAAGCTAATTTCTCGTGCGTGGTACTACATGCATCTGACAGCAGATTCGCAAGATGCAGATACTGTTTACGTGAATAACTTAAGTTTTTGGAAATCAACCGATGCCGGTCGTAACTTTACTGAAATAGCCACGCCACATGGTGATAATCACGATTTATGGATTGATCCAGAGCATCCTAACCGTATGGTTCAAGGGAATGATGGTGGTGCTAATGTGTCCTTTAATGGTGGTAGTAGTTGGTCAAGTATCTATAATCAACCAACTGCACAGTTTTATCATCTAGATGTTGACCATAGTAAACCGTATAAGATTTATGGCACTCAGCAGGATAACTCAAGTGTGGCAGTGCCAAGCCGTAGCGACAATACGAGTATTCACTGGAGTGATGGGCATATTGCAGGCTCAGGTGAGAGTGGTTATCTTGCTGTAAATCCAAATAATCCTGATGTGGTTTTTGTGGGTGCAATTGGTAGTACCCAAGGTGGTGGTAACGGTTTACAGCGTTATGACCACAAGACCAAGCAAATTCGACTGGTAACAACGTGGCCAGAAGAAATGACGGGCTATGGTGCTAAGGATGACAAGTATCGTTTCTTTTGGACCTATCCGATTTTCTTTTCAAAGCACAATAAAGATACGCTTTATATTGGCGGTAACTACGTTTTTAAAAGTATCAACGAAGGTCAGAGCTGGGAGAAGATTAGCCCAGATTTAAGTACGAATAATGTTGATCGTATGCAACCAACAGGTGGGCCGATTAATCGTGACGCAGTTGGTGCAGAAGTCTATTGTGTGGTTTTCTCAATGGCAGAATCGCACTTTGAAGCGGGAACGCTTTGGGCTGGTACAGATGACGGTCGAGTACATATTACCAAGAATGATGGGAAAAAGTGGATTGAGATAACACCGAAAAAGATGCCTGTTGATGGTATGGTTACAATGCTCGAGCCCTCCCCCCATGATCCTGCTACATGCTATATGACGGTTACCCAATACAAACTAGATGACTATAGCCCTTACGTGTTCAAAACTACAAACTACGGTAAAACCTGGACTGCTATAACTTCAGGCATTACTGCTGATGACTTTGTGCGTTGTATTCGTGAAGATCCTAAACAAAAAGACTTGCTCTATATAGGTACAGAAACAGGACTTTACCTAAGTTTTGATGCTGGCAAAAAGTGGCAGCGCATCGAATCAAACTTCCCTGTAACGCCAGTCTACGATATGATGATTCGCGATAATGACTTGGTAGTTGCAAC
>CALHRJ010000460.1 GCA_938038395.1 uncultured Deinococcales bacterium
GATGTAGGTAAAGCAAGTCGTTTGACTAGATCAATGGCGTAGTCTTCAAAAATAAGGGGCCCAAGATACTCATCGTAATACTTAGGAATAGAACCAACAAAAGCTGTGTGCGACTTATCCATCTTCAACAATCCTTATAAAAACAAACATTAAAAAATTTCATCCAGCAATAAACTATTGAGTCGCACTGTTTCAAGTGAACTGAGACCATTCAACTTAAGAGGTCTTACAGCTTTAATTTGCCATTAGAATGGCTTCAACCCGTTGCCAGACCATTCTAAGCTCGAGCTGCTTTAAACTCCAGAAGTAAATTTGTATTTACTCCAATCAACCAAAATACAATGCGTTAACGCTTGAGGTGAAGCGCCCATCATTTTCGCTATGGCTAATGCTTGCTGATAATAGCTCTCAGCTTTATGCGGCTTATCAGGGTGCTCTTCGAATTCAAGAAAAGCCATATAAAGTAAGGCCTCAGCTTTTTCATCAATGACGTCAGTCTGATGAGTAATTTCTAAACTGCGTTCCAAAAACACTCGAGCTTGCTCATAGGATTTTTCCTGTAAAGCTATATAAGCAAGAGCATTGAGGCTATAAGGCATATAATTAACGTCAAGTTCAGAGATATCAAATTGCGTGTTCTTGTTGAACCAGGCTTTTGCGTCCTCATAGTTTCCGCGATTTAGAGCAAGTCTACCCAAAAGATTTCGGCAATACGTGGTTTCTACACCATTCGTCTTAAGGCAGAACTCAACACTTTCTTGTAAATAAAGGTCAGCAAGGTCGAAGTTTTTGAGTGTAAGTTCTACTGCTGCTAGACTTATTCGACTTTTAAGGATGCCAACTTGATCATTAAACTCTTCTCGTATAGATAACGCCTCCCTAATTTTTGTTTGTGCCTCAACAAAACGCCCTAATCCAAAATAGGCCCGACCTAGATTATTGAGTGAAAAAGCTCGATATCTTTTTTCGCCAATGTGTTCAAAAGCGTGAATACTTTGCTCAAAATAGTCTAAGCTTTGTTCGTATCTACCACGAAAAAGAAAATTTTCAGCCAAACAGAGCTGGCAGATACCTTGAAGCCATGGGTCATTTAGTTGATTGGCAAATTCATTTGCTTGCTCAGTTATGCCTAACGCTGTTTCTGCATCTTCGAAGCCGTCATGTATGCTCATGATTAATGCAAGTGAAAACACATACTCTGTGAGATCAACCGACTTTAACTCTTCAAGTCGGGGCTTAACCTCAGTAATAAGTTCTTTTGTTTTGTCAAAGTTACGCGTTCGAAAGCTCATAAAGCCTTGTCGAAGCAGTAGTCTTGTTAGACCCGGATTTAAATCCTCTGCCTTTAATACCCATTGTCTATATTTAGGTATAACTTGATCGAACAGACTTACTCCTAACTGAATACGTCCTTGCATTTCACAATAATTATGAAGACTAATTGCGATCTTATTGATAACTTCAATGTTTTCTTGACGAATTGCCCAATCCCAACTTACTAAAACATTCTCCAAATCTAATGCAATAGATCTTAAAGTTTCAAGTTGAGCGGAACTTTTGAAATTATCTTCAAGTTCATGCATAAAGTTTGCATAAAAAAGAGAATGATCCTCTTGGGTTTTTTCTAAAACTCCAGCATCTTCCTCTAGTTTTTCAAAGGCAAATTGTCTAAGGAGTTCGTGTATCTCATAGCGTCCTTTATCAAGACGGATGAGTGATTTATTGCTTAGGGCAGCTAGGGTTTTAAATGATGCCTTAGCAATGTCTTGCGCAGCCTTGTAGCTAAAGCCACCTTTAAAGAGAGATAGCTTCTTAAAGACTGTTTGTTCTTGATCTAAAAGTTGTCTCCATGAATAGTCTAAAACAGTTGCTAAAGTTCTATGGCGTTCGGGAAAAAGTTTGCTATTAGCATCGAGTGACAGGGGACTTTCTATTAGTTCTGAGGCAATTGCTTCTACAGGCATGGTGTTTGCCCAAGAGGCTGCGAGCTCTATGCCTAAAGGCATGCCTTTAACCGCATTGCAAATTGCCAGCACGTGTTCATAGTCTTTATTGAGGTCAAAAGAGGGTTGAACCTGTTTGGCGCGTTGTTCAAATAAATGAATGGCAGATAGGCTTTGCTCATTTATATCTGAGTCTTCAAGATTGAGTCCTAAAAGTTCATACAGCCACTCAGCAGGAAGCTGTAGTCTTTCCCTGCTGGTCACAAGGAGTTTGAGGTTTGGGGAGGCATCTAGTAAGTCTAATACTAATGAACTGCCCTCTAAGAGATGTTCGAAGTTGTCGAGCACAAGTAAGATCTCAGTGTCTTGCAGTTGATTGGTGATTTGTATGGTTGGAGATACGCTTCCGACTAAGGTGAGATTGAGTGCCTCAGCAACGGCTTGTGCTATGTTTTCAGATTCACTTAGTTGACCCAGAGAGACTAGGTAAACACCATCTTTGAATTGCTTGGCTTTGAGTTGCTGCGCTGCAAAGGCTAATGCTAAACGTGTTTTGCCCATGCCTCCTGGTGCGATGATGCTGACAAGCCGAGCATCTTCTTGCGCAAAGATTCCTTCTAAATCCTTTAGTTCTTTAGTGCGTCCCACAAAACTTGTAAGCCTCTGAGGAAGATTATCTTTCTTTTGTCTATCTTTTAGTGAAAGGCTTGCTGCAAAACTTATGCTAGCTTCAGCGGGTCTGGGCGGCTCGAGCTTTTTGTCTAAAATGTTTTGTATGAGTTGTTGGGTTTCTTCCTCTGGTTCTATATCCAGTTCCTCATCAAGAATTTTGACGCAGTTTTCATAGTGTCGTTTAGCAGCTCTTTCTTGTCCTGACCACGCATAGACTTTGATGAGTTCACGGTGGACAGCCTCATTGAGCTGATCGGTTGCCAGCAACTTTTGCAGGTAGTTAATGGCTAGATCGTAGTTAGATTGCGTGGTGTACCAGTCAGCGAGTTGATTGAGTGCTTTTATGTAGTGCTGACGGTAGCTTTCACCTTGGTAAAATTGCCAGTCATCAAATTCTGGACAGTCTGAAAGGGTGAAGCCTTGCATGAACTCACCTTTGTAGAGAGACACCGCTTGGCTTAATTGGGTGATGCGGTCAAGGTTAAGTGGGTCTTCTGTATCCGCATCTATGAGTGAAAGAAATTCGTTGACATCAAGCCAAATTTTGTCTTCAACGATGCTTACACTGTTACGGTCGCTGTTTACATAGTTTTCTGAGACAGCTACTTTTAGGTTGTAAAGTGCCTGCCGTAAACTTTTTCGAGCTTTGCTTTGATCTTGAAGCGGCCAAAATAAAGTGGCAAGTCGGTCTCTTTGCTGTGTATCGGCATGGTTTGCCAAATGAATAAGTAAAGCCAAAGCTTTTCGTGTGTCTATTTGTAAAGTCTCACCTTCAAGATTGGCTTGAACTCTACCTAGTAAATAAAGTTTGAGCATTCTGTAAGTAGTTTAGCTCAAAAGCGTCAAAAATTTTTTGACGCTAGCTAAGTCCTTTCTTTGACGCATACCTTTCTAAACTGATTTCAGATCATTTACGGAAGGGAGGACGAAATGACAAACAAACTATTTGCCGCCATCAAACAAAGTATAAAGATTTTTCTAGTCAGTATGCTTTTAATCTTTTTAGGAGCTTGCCAGAACGTAAAACAAAGTAGTTACGAAACGGCTGAAAAGACGATTAGCCAAGCAGAAGTACAAGCCTATTTCGCCGCTAAAAAGCATTTCTTTAATCCGCACTAAGTACCATTCAATCTAAAAATCCAATTCAAACCATAAAAGGAGAAAAATCATGCAAAGTATGGATCAAAAACTCGTATCAGGAATCCAAAATGACCGTTTAAGAAACGCAGAACTTTATCGGAAACTCAAGGACCATAACGCGGAAGATCAAGCTACACCAGTATCAAAAAAGACTATCTCACTCAATGTTTTATACCGTTCTTTTCAAGGCCTCACGAAACGCTTTTTAACCTAAACCCTCTTATTTTTAACACATTCTGGAAAGTTTCTACTAAGCTTTCCAGAAAACAACATCTCAGGATATTAGCTCGATGCTTTGCCTAATCTAGTCTTTGTAGCCAATGCTCCTAAATAAGGTTACTGCGCCACAACGTCGCTCAATCCAATTTTGATACACATCATAGAGGTAGCTACAATCTGCTTCATTAGACTGATTGTGTTTGTACATGACTAAGCTTTCACCACTAGGTGTATGACTCCACCGTTCAATAAGCTTTCCATTTGCATTATAAACATACCTATAGCGCAAGCCTAACTCATCCCGTGCATTGTACAAATGCATCTCAGTTTTATTACCCTGTTTATTACCCTGTGCATCATAACTATAGACATACCGTGTTTGTTGCTCACCATCTAAGCCATTATGGATTTCTTCAATAAGCAGATCATTTTCATAACGATAGCGAGTTTCTAAAGTCACTTGTGTAGCTTCGTTGTAACTCTCTTTGCGTTCAAGTAAACCATTGGCATCATAAACATATGTAATTTTAGAATCAATTTCATCGTCAGCTCTATCAAAGGCTCGCCAATTTGGGGTGGCAAAGTCTCTATAAACTACCGACTTTGTTGGCGAAGTCCTAAATGGCAGGCCACGTCTATAAATTGAGAAAGTTCGTATACTATTAGTATGAGCAAAGATACTATTTATCAAATCAAAATCACCTTAAAGCATATACGTCCACCCATTTGGCGTCGTATCGAAGTGAAAGGCAATACGAGTTTATCGAAGCTGCATCAGATTATTCAAGAATCTTTCCGATGGTGGAATAGTCATTTACATCAGTTCATTGTAGATGGTGAATATTATGGTGAGAGTTACCCTGAAGCAGATTTCCATGTTAAAAGTAGTAAGCGCCTAAAACTCAGTCAGGCAGCACCATCTGTAGGAGATACGTTTTTTTACGAATACGATTTTGGTGATGGATGGTTACATGAAATCCAAGTGGAAGCCATAGGTAAAGCTGAATCAGGAATAAAGTACCCTCGTTGCATAAAAGGTAAACGCTCAGGTCCTACTGAAGATGTTGGTGGTCCATGGGGCTATGAAAACTTTTTGGAAGCAATTTCTAATCCAGACCATGATGAGCATGAGGAATATCTGGAGTGGATAGGTGACACATTTGATTCTGAAGAATGTGACCTTGAAGAAATTAGTCACCTTACGCGCCTAGTCGTTAACTAGCAATCTGCCCTATGGTGCCCGGACTTTCCTCAACCTAGCAACCCCGATCTCACAACCAAAGCTACTAAATCGCGACCAGACTCCTCTCACCGCAAAGGGAAGCGTATCAGAAAATATACTTTTGCGCTAAAGGTGAAAATCAGTAAAAAGCCTGCAAGCTCAATAATTGGGCATAAGCTTTTTGATTAAAGTTTATGCCAGTAAACTACAATAATGGGTAAAAATAAACCTCTACCTTAACTGCTAAGACTAAATATCAATACTGTTTTGACCTCTAGATATCAACGGAATGGCACTACATATTCTTACAAGGAAGAGTACAGAGCAATATAAGTAAGAGGCGAAAACTTAATGTTTTCGCCTCTTCGATTGTGATTTAGATCATCCAGAATGAATTTGAAACTTTTTACGTCAATCTTGAAGGTTACTGTAAAACAAAGTAATGATTAGAGGACTTTATTTCAAAGTTTCTCTGAAGATCTTGCTAATACCTTTAGTGCAAATTAAGGGTTAAGATTAGGATCCTCAGTAATATAAAGCGTACCTTCAATATACTCAGAAGCAGCAACTAAATTACCTAACCAGATGTCATACCCGCCTATAGAAGGATTGTTAAATTCAATCAAAGGATTAATGGCGCCATTATAATCATCATTGCAGACCCATGTACCGTCTGGTGCATTAATAATGAGGATTGCATCAGCATTAACATCATTGGCGGTAAAGAAAATACGTAGCAGGCTTGATGTACCTGACCACTCAACATGATAATCTGGTGCTTCCTCCGCATATCCACTACATTCAGAACCAAGATTAAGGGATGCTACGTCAACCACACCACCAGCAGATGTAGGGTTCGTTACTGGACTAGGATTAAATCCAGCCTCTAGAGATAGGCTGTCAAAATAGGGCTCCAGATTATAGTTAAGACTAAGCCCAGTCGTTGAATCTACTGGAGTAGTGGGTTGACTAGTTGCTTGGTTAGTTGGTGAACTTGTTGCAGTATCATCAGCAAATGGGTCTATGTAATCACGGAAGGTACACCCTGAAGCACTCAGAGCCTCATTAAAGCCTGCAACATCAAATTCATACGTTAATTGCTGACCATCGAGATTTGTACGAAACGCAAAACTAGAAGCTGTTGTCAATTCATTCACAAGGAAAGGAATATCATCATCGTTTATCCTAATACTTTGGTTGTCATATTGACCATTCAAATTCCCAGATGCTTTTCGATCAAATCGATAATCAAAATTCTTAGCGTTTGAACTCACCTCATTAACAGAACCGTCAATACTTACTAACATGCTGATTCCATGTTTTACCGACCTGTCATGACAATGAACATAAAAATCTGCGGCTAGATTTTGTGAAGAATTAGTTGCATTAACATGGGCTGAAGTATCATATACACGCCATGACTGAATAAGGACTTCACCTGCCGATGAATTATCTGCAAAGGGGTCAGCTGGGGTTGTGGTGGGTGCCACCGTAGGCGTTGTTGTGGTGGGTGCCACCGTAGGCGTTGTTGGCGTAGGTGCCACAGGTGTAACTATTTGAGGGCAGGTTGGAATCGAAGACGTTGACCAGCCACTACCAAAACCTGCTATTGCAGCCTTATATTGAGCGCTATCAGTCTGATCTTTAAGACGTTGACCATATCTATAGGCTACTTCTCCATTGGCTGATAAAAAGCTGCTTAACAATAATTTTAGTTCTCCATCTGTACAGTCGACTTGATAAATCGTTGGCTTGAGGTTAATGATCTCGCTGACAGAGGGTCCTATGCGTCGCATGCCACCAAAATCAGTGTAGCGGGTCACACTGACAGTTCTACTTATAGTGATAAATGCGACTGAAGCCGTTGGTATCGTATACTCTTGCACTTGTGAAACCTGCCTTGAGTTCGTAACTTTCTCGGTCTCTGAGTTACTATCGGAAGTAGTGTTTCGTCCATCAACAGTTGTGGAGTTTTCAAACTTGAATTCACCTTCATACACACCACCCGGCACCGCTTTCTTAAGCCCAGCACTAACAGTAACCGTATTTGACCAACCTGACTGACGCTCACTAGCATCCACTGCTTCTTTGATACTTGCGAATGTGGCTTTCGCTATTTGGGAGCTAGTCCACTTAAACGGGCTGCTAAAATTTCTCGTATCAATAACAACAATCTCTTTTGCTAAAGTAACATTGTTATTTCCTCCAGGGAGGAGACTGAGAGCACTACCCTCAGCGTCCAAAGTATGGGTTTCCAAAAACTTAATCCCCCCGGCACTACCCTCATCCGAATCGATACCTAGCCGACCAGAAAATTTAATAGTTTGAAAGGTCGCTCCATTACCCCTAGCGAAATTCTGAATACTAGCTCGGTCATTAAGATCTTTATAAGTGGATACAAAAGCATCTGCCCAGCCTGGCGCTCCTTCGGGGGATACAAAGTGATCGATCTCTGGGTTTAACAACCCCCAACCATCACTGCCACCTTGGGTGAAGGTAATGGCGATTGGCACACCAATATTACCAAGAGTAATACCTGAGAAGAAAAAATAGTCTAATCCCTCTTCGAAATTCTCTTTAGCATTATCAAGATCAATCTCTTGGGAAGAGCCCTTCGTTCCGACTATCTGAAATTTAGGCGCATCTTCTGTAGCATTCCATGTTCCAACGGATATGCCGTAAGCAGCATCCCCTGCCCTTGTGTATCTTGCAGACCAAGGTGTTGGCGGAGGGTTAACTTTGTCTACGGGAACCGTCGTCACATCTTGTGCAATAACTGAACTGTTAAGCGAGATTATGAATGCAATCACCACTACCCATAGAATACTTACGATTTTAATAGCCTTGATCTGGAATCGGCTTGGGTTAAAATCTGACTGCTTAAGTTTTGCTTTTTTCTTGATGTTCATTTTTGCCTCCTTATGGCTTTTCCTCATGCTTGTTTTGGAAGATGTCTGTAGTATGAAAAATTGCCTCCAATTTGACTCCGAAAGAGTTAAGTGATCTAAACGGCTAAAGGTTTAAAAACTAAAGAATACTATTATTTTTACTCCAAAAACATATGAACCTGTTCCAAAATAAGTCCGCAGTTTGCAAGAAACGGATTTAAATTGAATTTCTTAGTATCCACTTTGGGACTGGTCTATAACAAAACTGTAAAGCTTGTTGCATTGTGATTTTATTTTAGAAAGAGTCAATTGATTATATCAGTTGTGCGTTACTTTAGGCGTTAACCTTATTTTGAAAAACCTATATTCCTATTCGCTGAGTAATAGATTTTGCTTTGATATAGGTGTTGGCGAAGTCCATCCTGAGTAGAAAAGTGGTTGTAAGTCCGTAATAATAGGTAATGTTAAAGCCACAAAAAATTAGTGAAATACCAGCAGAAACAAAACGAGTAGCAAAAGCAGCCTTTGCAAAAAGCAATATCAATATGCGTTTGCGAGATGAATTTGGTGTTTTGTTTGAAGATCAAGACTTTAGTGATTTATACCCAAACATAGGACAACCAGCGATAGCACCATGGCAATTAGCGATGGTGACATTGATGCAGTACTTGGAGAATCTAACAGATAGGCAAGCTGCAAATGCTGTGAAGTCAAGAATTGATTGGAAATATTGTCTAGGACTAAAACTTGAAGACACAGGTTTTGATTACTCTGTATTGAGTGAATTCAGAAAACGATTAGTTGAAGCAGAAGCACAAGAACGCATACTGGATAAGATGCTTGAACACTTTAAAGTAAGAGGACTTATTCAAGATAAAGGTAAGCAACGCAGTGATTCAACGCATGTACTTGCCAATATAAGAGTGATGAATCGACTTGAACTGGTCGCAGAAACAATGCGAGCTATGTTGAATGAGTTAGCAGAGGTT
This sequence comes from uncultured Deinococcales bacterium, assembly GCA_938038395.1. Taxonomy (GTDB): domain Bacteria; phylum Deinococcota; class Deinococci; order Deinococcales; family Trueperaceae; genus CALGZD01. Next base: position 9,074 of record CALHRJ010000460.1, read on the forward strand.
GAACCAGATTGGTTAAGAGGGATTGCTGAAGATAGTTGGTATGAGCGTTATGGCGCTAGAATTGAAGACAATCGTTTACCAAAAAGTCAAACAAAGCGTGATACTTATGGAAAGACTATAGGTGAAGATGGCTTTAAGCTGCTAGATGCTCTTGAACTACATCCAAATGCAGATATATTGCTATCTCTTCCAAAAGTTGCTGTTTTGATACAAATCTGGGAACGTCACTATGAGCGTAAAGGAGAGCGAGTAAAGTATCGAGACTCTAAAGATTTACCCAAAGCATCAGAAACTATAGAGTCACCCTATGAAACTGAAGCACGATTCAGCAGGAAGCGTAATAAGAAGTGGGTTGGTTACAAGGCGCATTTTACCGAAACCTGTAATGAAAAGTCTCCTAATCTAATCGTCAATGTATTAACTACTCAGGCAACAAAACAAGATGTTAGTTGTACGAAAATCATACACGATGCTTTGGATGCCAGTGACCGCATACCTGAGCAACATTATGTTGATGCTGGTTATACGGATGCTGAGTTACTTGCCAATAGTCAAGAAGATTACGGTATCAAGCTTATTGGTCCAGCACGTCCCAATCCAAATTGGCAGTCAAAAGTTGATGGTGGTATTACCTTATATGACTTCGATATTGATTGGGATAAAGAAGAAGTAACTTGTCCTAAAGGGCATACCTCCAGAAGTTGGCGTCAATATCTAAAGCAGGGTGATTACCCTCAAGACACAATACAGGCTCGGTTTTCTTCAACAAACTGTAATGCCTGTGATCTAAAAACATTATGTACCCGTTCTGAAAAACAAGGTCGTATTGTCAACTTTCAACCTCAAGCACAATTTGAGGCTTTGAAACAAGCACGAGAATATATAGCATCTGATGAAGGTCAACAAGACTATCGTATTCGTGCTGGTGTAGAAGGTACTATTGCTCAGGCAGTTGGTGCTTTTGGTGGTCGACGTTCTCGTTATCGGGGGCAGGCCAAAACACATTTTCAACAAACCATGATTAGTACAGCTATTAATGTTGTACGAGTTGACAATTACCTTCAAAATATTCCTAAAGGGAAAACCTATATTTCTAGGTTTCAACGCCTTCAAACTGCTGCTTAGGACTTCGCCAACAAAGTCACTACCTCTACGAGTTGACCATGTTCATTGTAGTGAAAGTTAGTCCGTTCTTTGAGCTGTTCATTGAAATACTCGACTGTGTGTTCAATGACATTGCCTTGGTCATCAACAGTGATTATCTTTTTGTCATCTTGAAACTGATCTGATGTCAACTCAATAGTTGTTACTGGACCTACTGCTTCATAAAGATGTTGAAAGCTTCCTAAAACATCAACCTTAAGTGTACTAGCTTGATTCGCAAAGAGATAAGCGTTGCCACATAATAGGAAACAGATAAATACTCTTGACATCATGATACTCTAAAAGTATGACACACTTGTTCTTTTGAATGATGAAAAACTTTTTTTGGGTTTTAAGCTATCTCAGACTTGTAAACCTGTCTAAGCCTGAGACAGCTTAGTTGATTAAGACTCAAACAATTCAGCAGGATGCAACCTTTTTAGAATTTCATAATACTGTCTTAGCTTTGCCTCAAAGCTAAGTGTTTGAGGCGCTGGTGCAAACAAACCTCTGCCTGTGTGAACAACTTCTTTGCCTTGGCTTTGCATATGTTGAATCATGCCAAGCATATCTTGAGACATATCAATGGCTTGATACTCTACAAATGCACTTAGGAAATACTGATCCATTTCTTCAAAAGAAATATGGAAGTCATCGATTTCGCTCTGTGTAGGCAAATACTGTGCTTTAGCAATAGCACCAAAATCAAGACAAAGTTTTGTACTTGAAGCAAAGTCATCATGGCTCATTTTTGTATCCCAGCCATACCAACTAGCACCGACAAGCTGATTAAAGCGATGGCGCAAAACGGTATCACCGATAAAGCCATTGATTTTTGAAATGTCTTTATCTTCAGACTGGAAGTAACAAGTCATGATATTAAAGGCAACTTGTTTGCTGTCGTCGTTTACGAGGATGCCGCCTTCACACCAAACATCATCAGGGAGGTCCTGAGCTGCAAAAGGTTCTAAAGATTCAATATAATCCACTGTTATATCTCTGCCTGCCAAGGCAAATTGCCATACAAGATCAGCACCAAAACGGTGATTACCGTATTTTACAGTGCCGTCTTTAATCAAAATAAAGTTAGCGTGTTCGCTCATACCTATTCTCC
>CALHRJ010000461.1 GCA_938038395.1 uncultured Deinococcales bacterium
CCAGGCGAGCGTGTTACTGAGTGTCCAACATGGCTAACCCATACAACCGAAGAAACCCATAAACTCATTCAAGAAAACCTTCTTGAAAGTGCTATGTATGGTGGCGAAATCGAAGGTGAAGGCCCGCGCTATTGCCCTTCAATCGAAGATAAAGTTGTACGCTTCTCAGATAAAGACCGTCATCTACTATTTGTAGAGCCAGATGGAATTGAAACTAGCGAACTTTATCTACAAGGTTTTTCTAGCTCTATGCCACCTTACTTACAAGATGACATGATTCGTACCCTTCCGGGTTTTAAAAATGCGGTCATCCAACGTTATGCATACGCTGTAGAGTACGATGCACTTGACCCAACTCAACTTAATATCCATCTTATGAGCAAAAAGCTTGCTGGTTTATTTAGTGCAGGACAGATAAACGGTACAAGTGGTTATGAAGAAGCTGCTGCACAGGGTTTCATAGCAGGTATAAATGCGAAGCGTTTTGCAAAGGGTGAAGAACTTGTAACCTTGCGCCGCGACCAAGCTTATATTGGTGTTATGTTAGATGACATCGTACGTTGGGGCATCAATGAGCCTTATCGTATGTTGACTTCTCGTAACGAGCATCGTTTGTTGCACCGTCAAGACAATGCGCTCGAGCGCCTGATGCCTTTAGGTCATGAGTGGGGATTGATTAGTGATGAACAACTTGAGCAGATGGAACTTAGTCGGGCTCGAGTTGACGCTGAAGTTAAGCGTTTTAATACTGTCAGGCATGAAGGTAAACTAGCTTGTAAATGGCTTGCACAACCTAAACTTGGTTATGAAGATGTGATTGCACTTATTGGTGAAAGCCCAGATAATCTAACCACTGTTGAAAAACGTAAAGCAGAAATTCTAATCAAGTACGATGCCTATATCAAGCGTGCACAAGTTCAGCTTGATAAGCGTGCCACCTACGAAACCATGACACTAGAAGGTGTCGATTATGGTTCAGTTGGTAGTTTGTCAAATGAGGGCTTAGGTGAACTGCGTAAGTACCAACCACAGACATTAGGTGCAGCACAGCGTTTGCGTGGTGTTCGTGATAGTGATGTTACAGCTTTGCTTATCTATGTGAAAAGCCAGCAAAAACAACAAGCTCGATAAAAGTCATACTTTCAGCAATTCCATGAAACGTTACATCACACTGATAGCATCTATTCTTACTCGTACTCCACTCGCCGATTAACTGCGACAGCAGTTAATCGTGGAAACGCTTTTTAAAGAGAATAAAAAAAAGAGGTCAACTATCTGACCTCTTTTTTGTCTGTATTTTTAGGAGTTGATATCAACTCCGTTTTGCGGACTCAGATAATATTGAAGTGAATAAAGGATATCGTAAGCATAAACTGCATAGCTATTATTTGATTGTCTATCCTTCAGTTCTTATTGAGCATCTCCTGCTAAACTTTATGACATCAAGTATTCAACCTAGTATAACAACTACTTAGGGTCCAACAAATAATCTTGGTGAGCGAATCTGAACATCTTCGGTGTTCAAACCTTTACCAAAAAACTCTTCTTCTGATTCCCAAATTTCAAAGTGCAAACGAGCACCTTTTGCGTCACCTTTTACAGCATTATCGGTACCTGAGTTACCTACATAGCCAATAACTTGACCACGATAAACTTTTTGACCAACTTCTATGCCATTGCGAACTCCAGAAAGATGTGCGTAACGCAAGGTTTTACCATTTTGTGTTTCGAGCCAAATTTGTCTGCCACGAAGAATATCTAACTGTTCATCTGTTGCTCCATTGACACCAACTTCAGCAAGGAGTTCATCCCATTTTTCACTACTTAATTCTTCATGTTCAATATCGACTCGAATAACTGTAGCATCATCAGATGCAATAACGGGCGTGCCGTATGCAATTGTTACACCAGCATCATCACTATAAAAGTCGAAGCCTTGACTTTGACCTAAGCGATAGTTACGGGGTGAGTTGGGTAGGTACATTGGATTTTGAGGAACTCGAGCGCCCACAATTGGCATCCAAAGACCCGCTTCTGCAAAGGTAACAGGTGTTATGACAGTAGTTTCTTGTGGGGCTTCAGTTTGTGCCACACCTCCTGTAATTGCTGCATCTCTAGTAATTTCAGATGCATTTCGTAGCTTTGATAAATCTTTTTTATTTCGTTGGAAAGCCTGCGTTATAAAGATGCTATAGATCAATAATGCAAGAAGTAAAATCCAGCCTAGTTTAATGCGTTTCAGTATATCGTTCACGTTTGATAGTCTAACATGTAATGTTTACTAAGTAGGAAAGTTTAAAGCGATGCTAAATGTCAAGCCTGCTTAGCTCATGTTGGTGTCATCAGTACGTTAAATCTGGACTGTTAAGTGAACGACTGAAACTGATGCGATGATTTCTTAAGCTAGTGTTTAACAGAATAGTGGTGTTCTGAATGAACACTTACCTATTAACTCAACTTTAAGTTGATATGCCTTGTCTGTGACGTGTTTTTAGAATTATGTAGGATACACAGAATACGATTTTTCGAGCCTTTGGTTTAGAGCTGATATGTTCTGTTTTGTTACATGTTAAAGCAATAACTAAGCCTCTATCTGGCTAACTTTAAAAGAGGGTATGGTTTATACATCTTGATACGATTTTTGATGTTGATTCTCACAATTACGACTGTCTTTATATTAACGCCAGTGTTTACATTGACTACAGCACAAGCACCTCTTGGTACTGTTGAAACGCTTTTAGAAAAGAGTGAGGGTACCTTTAGGCTCGAGCTTTTTACAGATAAAGACCCAACAGGTCAAACAGTGCCTACCTATATCATAGGCAATACCATAGAGATTGGACTTACTGTAAACGAAAACAGCTTTGTCTATCTTTTTAATGTACGTTCTACAGGTAGCATAACGCAGCTCCTGCCTAATGCAATTGATCCACATAATGGACTAAGTGCGGGGCAGACTAAGTTTTTTCCAAATAAAGGCGCTGGCTATAGCTTTAGTATTGAGGGTCCGACAGGCTTGAACAAATTGATTGGAATCGCCACTAAAGTTCCACTTGAAACAACACGTATTGTAAATTTTGAGTCACCAAATGCATTTTTCCTAACAACTTTAGATTCTGAAGCAGTTTTTATAAATAACTTAGAGCAACTTCTAGACAATGTTGCGCCAAATAATTGGGTTGGAGATATTGCCACGGTATATGTTGGGCAACCTAGTTGGCTTGAATCTGATAAGACAGGCACACTTTTTATCAAAGGGAATGTTGGTTATGCCAGTGTTTACATTGATGGTGAACTTGTAGGAGCGCTTGAACCAGTTACTGGACATTTTCGTTTAGAAGAACTAGCAGTTGGCGAACACGAGTTAAAGGTTGTGGCAGATGAACATGCAAACTACTCCATGAACTTTTTTATAAACCCTGACTTGACAACCGAACTACAAATATTTCAACAGCCTGATAGGTAATTTATGAAGCATAAAAATAGTAACTTGATTGTAGACATGAGAAAATTGTTTATTGCTTTGGGCTGTTTTTTTCTATTGCTTTCTTTAGGACAGGCACAAGATGTTTCTGCTGAGGGCACAGGCGTTGAGCTCGAGCAGCGAGTATTCGAAATCGCTCGCAAGGTGCGTTGCCCAGTTTGTCGTGCCGAAAGTGCTGCCGATTCTAATGCAACTACGAGTATAGAATTCCGAAACATCATTCAAGAAAAGCTTGAAGAAGGCCAAAGCGAAGCAGAGATTATTGCTTTTTTTCAAGCAAGCTATGGTGATTGGATATTGCTCGACCCGCCCAAACGAGGTTTACACTTAATTGTTTGGATAGCACCGTTAGTTGCTGCGATTCTTGCAATTGGCATATTCTTAGGACTATTACGACGTTGGACCCGCAAAGCAAATGCAGAACCCATGGTGCTAAGTGCAGAAGAAGTAGCTGTAGTCCAAAAAGCACTTAGAGCTTCTAAGTTTAATACTGATACTACTGCGTCTGCAGCTAAAGATACATCTGGAGAACAATCATAATGGACGCTGCAACGTTTACAGTTCTTGTCATAGTGGTATTGGCTTTGTTGCTATTTTTCTTTATAGCTATTCCACTAATTTTTCCAAAACAAGCAGATAAATTACCTGACTATCGTGACCCACTAAAAACCGAACTAGAAGAAGAGCGAGATGCGCTGCTCAGAGCAATAACAGAATTAGATAGTCGTGAAGATTTAAAAGAAGAGCAACGGTCTACCTTAGGACAGCGTTATCAAGCCAAAGCTGCAAAAGTACTGAACTTGCTAGAAGTACGCAATGCTGAGTTAGCAGGGCAAGCGTCACCAGTTGCTGCTACAGCAACTGTAGGACGCAGTTTGCCGTACGGTCTTTTAGGTTTCCTAGCTATTATGATTGTGAGTGCTAGTGTTTTAGGTGGCTACGTTTTACCAAGAATTGGTAATGACGCTACTGTTACCACTTCATTTGATGACCAATTGCGTGCAGGTGAAGAGCTTAAGCGTCTTGAAAAAGCCGTTGCGGATGCGCCAAGCCTACAAAATAGATTGGCACTAGCAGATGGTTATTGGCAAATCGCAAATGAATTTGAAGATGATGCTCGTTTTTTTGATGCAGCAACGATCTATGAACAGTTGATTACTGAAGAAGCTGACATACCTGCGATCGCTCATTTTAGATTAGGCTTAACACAATTTGGAACTGACCGAGACGCTGGCTTAAGTAATGTCGAAAAGGCCTATGCGCTTGACTCAAATAATGATGAAATTATGTTCTTCCTTGCGGAAGCCTACGTTGGTGTAGGTCGCTTGGAAGAGGCTGAACCTATCTATCGTGCTTACTTAGAAACTGAAACAGGCAAAGCGAACGAAGCTGCCGTTTTGGAGCGTATTGACTTTGTGCAAACGCTGGCGCCAAAACTAAAAGCTGTTCAAGAATCACCAAACGAAGAAAACTTGATGGATTTAGGAGATAGTTTCTGGGATTTGGAACAACGTCAAGATGCAGAACTAGCTTACGGACAAGTGCTGATGGAATATAATAGAGAAAATAGTCGTGCGCTAAGTCGTATTGGTCAGAAAGCATTTTTTGATGGCAATACTGAACAAGCCGTTGGTTTACTTTCAGCAGCAAAAAATTTAGAAATTGAAGAAGGAAAGCAGGATTTAACCACCTTACTCTTCCTGGGCAATGCTTACTTTTCTTTGAATATGTTTGAGCCAGCAATTTCAGCATGGGAAAACTATGTGGAGGTTGCAGGTGGAGAAGATAAAGCTGGACGTGTACCAAGCTTGATTGCAAATGCCCAAGCTCGTTTAGCTGGTGAAGTACCAGAACCGATTGTGGGAACTGTTGCTGCCGATAGTAATGACTTGACTTTAGAGGTTTCGGGTGAAACGCTTTATGCCCAAAACTGTTCTAGCTGCCATGGCAATGCTGGACAGGGTGGTATGGGACCAACACTGGTAGGCAGTAGCATTAGTTCAGATAAACAACGCATTACACAAATTATCACTAACGGTAAAGGTATGATGCCCGCTTATGAATTCATACTAAGCGAAGAAGAAATAAATGCAATAGCAGATTATGTAGTGCAGCAGTATGGTAGTAACTAGATTAAGAAATAACTAGAGGTTTAGTAAGTTATGATTGATGACTCAAACGATAAAGCTACAGAAGCTACAAAAATTACGGAAACTATAGAAGAACCTGTAGAAGAAACATCAAGTAGACGGAATTTTATAACTTGGCTGTGGCGTGTTCCTGTTATTGGAGCAGTTGGTGCTGCGATTTGGGGTACACAAAAAGCATACAATGTGCATTTCGATAAAACTGAACCAAATGAAACGCCAACTTTTACACCGATAACGGCTATAGAGGTGGCAGCAGTAGATAAGCTTGCTCTTTGGGAGCAAGAGGATTTTACAATTGGGCAAGGACCTTTTTTACTTATTAATACGCCTGAAGCTGTTGCAGGTGGTTTGAGTGTTGAGGGTAAACATTTTGTTGCTTTTAGTCGTCTTTGTACACATCAACAATGCCCTGTGGAGCTTAATAGTGACACAGAGGCGATAGCGGTTGCGTTTAATCACCGTACTGAGCATCCGTCGTTAGTGTGCCACTGTCACTTGAGTGTGTTTGATGTTATGGGTGCTGGCGAAGTTGTCAGTGGACCTGCGCGTCGGGCACTGCCGAGAGTAGAGCTCGAGCTCCGCAACAGCACCATCTACGCTATAGGTCTAGAAATAGCTAGCTAACTGCTTCTAACTCTAACACTAGAATACAATACAATTTAGATATTGCCCCAATTAGTAGTGTTCACTGTACTAATAGCAAGTTCTCTTTCCTTAGTAAAAAGATGTTGAAACTTAGCAAGCATCTCCTCCCAGCTAGCAGGAGCGCTTGTTGGCAATATACCGTTATCAATGTCAAATACAGTTAAGGCTATGCTTACAATTTTTGGATCAAACTGCTTGCCAGCA
>CALHRJ010000462.1 GCA_938038395.1 uncultured Deinococcales bacterium
AAAAGCAATATCTCTTTCACTAAGTGTTTCTTGTGTACGCTGAGGATAAAAGCTTTCATACTTTTCGCGTGTACCATCTTTTTCCTGAAGATCACGCACTTCGTTCACAAAAAGTAGTTCAGCATAGTTTTCCATAATATATTTCCCTTCATACAACAAGAACTCAATTATCCAATAACTTTAATGGAATATCTTCTACACATGCGGTTAAGCACTATACTTCCTCAATTTTCATAACCACATTCTTTAGGTTTTGGAAAAGCTTTATTAGCTTATAGCCAACTCAAACCAAAGTCGTTTTCAAAGTCACGCCAAACGCTATGAATATGTGTAGCACTATTTCGACTATTATCAAATTCCAGCAGGAAACTATCATTTTGCATAAGGTAATAGTGAGCTGCCAAAGGCACTTGTGCACCTGCCCAAGCGAAGTTGATGTTACCTACACCTGCTTGGTCAAGTTGCCGTCTATACTCCCCAGAAACTGCAGCGGGCATCACTGCCAGATATTCACCAAGCACACTTTCCATATAGCTCATTTGCTGAACGTCAAAGTTGCTTGCTTGCACACCTATAGCATCAAAAGGACGTACTTGAGTCTCACGCTGTGTGTAGTGTTGACCAGGTGCTTGATTGTCAAATATTGCTGCGCTTCCTAGGGAAAGCATTAGAGCCCTAGCACTCTCCTCTTCATACTTCATCACCTGCAAACCTTGTCGCTGACCTTGCATAACAGTTGTAGGCTGAGCACCTAAAAACAATGGTGTCATAGAAACTCGACCATCCACAACCGTCACATTCATAGACAAGTGATGTCCTTCAAAACGCCAGCCCCAAGCATTATCATTCGGGTCACCAAAAATTGCCATAGCAAATCGTTCACCATCTCGACCTAAAACAGTTTGTAGATACATAGTATCAAGAACTTGTTGAAATCCTACTGGACTAGTACCAGCAGCAATCAAAGCTAGTGCAGCAGCACGCTGTGCTTCATTCATTTGATTCAGCATCAAACCGTCACGTTGATGATTAAAGTTCCAGTGCCAATCAAAGCGTTCTGCACTTCTAAAAGCATATTGCGTTGTAGCTTGCTCTGTACCTAAAGTGTCTAAAAATGCCTGAGCAGCAACCCTTAAGTTATTTGCTACATCAGCAGTGGTAGTCGGTGCTTCCTGTGCAAGACCCAATTGGCTTCCTAATAAAAGACCTCCAGCAGTTGTAGCTGAGAGCTTTAAAAAAGTACGACGACTAAGGTTATTCATATACATACTCCTATCTGTTATGCAGTCTCTTAATGAACGAACCCCGCAGCAGACCGACAGGGTATAAAGAAAGAAATTTCGTCTGGCAAGCTACACATCAATTCTTTATGTTTCGAGGCAAGCATCGGGGTATTCCTCATCTCTGTTCATTAATAAATAACACCAAACCACACAACAAGTCGTATTGTAGTAGACAGATATTTAGATTATGTTTGCCAAATATTGACTATCCTTTTAGATATTGCGCCTGAAAATATTGCTCCACTGCCTGCCAATCAGGAAATTCAGGTGTACCAAAATGAATGAGTATCCCCTCAAACTTATCCTGCCCCTTTCCCTTATCGTAATCATCAATAAGATAATCACCCTTCAAAAGTGCTTTGTTTGGACTAAGAATCAACCGCTTCGTAAAGTCATAATCAAAATACTTCTCAATCCACAAACGCTTTTCAGTATAAGAGTGTGGATTACGTGTAGAAGGTGCTGTTAAAATATAGACATCAAACTCACTACGAAATCTGTTAACCACATCAATGCCATTAGGCATAGGTTCTAATGCTAGAAAAAATCCTTCAATACTTTGCGGATATTCTAGGTCTGAATTAGCCACTTTTGACCTTTGATAGGCTTTAGAAAACTGGCACAACACATCATCCATATCTACATAAATTCTAGTCATCCATCTCTCCTAATACATTTACCAACGCATCAATATCATCACTGTTGTTGTAAGGTGCAAGCGAAATCCTAATACGACCATTCCGAGAACCACAAACAATCTTATTATCACGCAAGCTTTGCACTACTTTTTCAACATCAAGCTTTGGATGCGTTATCGTAATGATATGCGGTGAAGCAGATGAATCTTTCAATGCTTGAAATGGCTTCCACCCATATTCACTTATACTAGTAAGCAAATGCTGTGCCAATCGAAAAGAGTGTGCTTCAATTTCTTTTTGTTCTATAGAAAGTAATTCTTCAATCGCTATAGTCAGTCCCACAAGAGAAACATAAGACATAGTTGATTGAGTAAAACGTCTGGCATCAGGTGCAAAAGCTAGTGTGGTTGCGTCAAAATCAAAAGGACTAGGTGTGCTCATCCAACCTGGTAAAAGTGGCACTTCTTCAAGCAAGCTCTCCCTCACTACACCAAGCGCAACACCACCATGACCTCCTAACCATTTATAGCCACTGGTAACAATCGCATCAGCCTGCCAATTTTGTGAATCTATTTTTAGAATTCCTGCTGCTTGTGTAACATCTACAATTAGCTTTGCACCAACTTCATTAGTTGCCTCGCGTAATCGAGGTACATCTATCATTGAGCCTGTAGAGAATTGCACATAGCTAACAGCTACAACACTTGTCTTGCTATCAATCGTTTCGATAATGCTATTTGTTAAATTTTCAGATGCACTATCTTCAATGAATTTGAGAGAACAATCATTGTCAACAGCATAGCGAATCCAAGGACGTGTCACGGCTGGAAAATCTGTAGCTATAGTTATGATATTTGTTTTGGGCTTTGGTTGAATTAAAAATGGCAGTTGCCCTAGTAACTCACTAGCACTTGCTACGATAGCAACTTGTTCAGGATTACAATTTAAAAGTTTTGCACTACTAGTTCGTAAAGATTTAAAGAATCCAACCTCGTCATCATCAGACATGTTTAGATTGCCATGTCGAGCGACATCATCAAGGAAGATGTGCATTGCTTCTATTGCTAGCTGACTTACCAGACCCAAAGATGCTTGATTTAGGTAAACATAATCTTTGAGGCTTAGATGATTCTTTCGATTACTAAATGCGCTAATCATTGAATTGATTACAGTCGTTTAAGAAAACTATCGTATTCAGCATGTGAACCTACCCAAAACCAGTAAATTTCCGAATTTTCAATAAGTCCTAAAGCACGATATCCAATACCAATACGTACTGAATAGATTGAAGGCTTTTTAGAAACCTGTTTAAATTGTAAACTTTTATGATAATTATCTTTGCGCCAGAACTCATAGCTCTTTCTGGTCTGTATTCTCACATCTTGAGGTAAATCAGTGAAACATTTTCTAAAGCTTTTTGTAATATGGGATTTCACTAAAAAACTTACTTGTTATCTAAAAAACTATCAAGACTCATTATTTCACCATCAGCAATTTCCTGTTTAACTAAATCAGCAATCTTGTTCCATTGATCATCGGTAGTAGAAGAGTACTTTGCAGTCCATAGTTGTTCATCTTTAAGTTCTTCTAACCAACGTGCAGCAATCGTATTTTGATCGTCAATTGATAATTTTTCAAACTCGTTTAGAGCTTCTTGAAGTAGTGTGTTACTCATAGTCTGACCTCTATCTATCGTGATTATATCACAATGAAATCTTGAGAATCTTAAGTTCTTAAAATGTTCATCAGTTGTAACATAATTTAGTTTACTTATATCTGTTAAGAGGAGTTCTTGGCCTAGCATAATCCCATGCTTGTAAACACTTCATCATGTACACAAAAAGGTCATATAAACACGGATCGTTACCATCAATATATATGTCTGAACGCATTGAAACTGGTATATTAGCCGAAATATAATGCCAATCATCATTACGAACAATTGTGTAATTCCTTCTAATACAAGTTACAGTATTAGGAAGCGCAGACTTACCATGTTGTTCAGCCCAAGATTCAAGTTGGCTAATCAAAGTTTCTTTTGTTGGACCATCAAAAGCAACTATAGAGCACGGAATATGATCAAGACGATAATTAGTTCTTGCTACAGATGCTGTCCATGGCCAAGGGTCTAGATTAAGTGGTAGGTTTCGAATCTTTGCGATCGACTCAAGAGCATTTCGTAACTCGGACCTATTTTCAAGTTTCGCTGTTGTAAGCGTTGATTTTGCTTCGACAACACAAGCTACTGCCTCAGCAAATGCGAGGCAGTAAGGATCTGCAAGTTCTAACCTAGGAGCATATTGTGGAACTACTAAAATATCTACTTGTCCTGAACGGTCTGAATTAGATGCTACAATTTCGCCAGTAACGTAATCAAACCCACGCGGTAAATTTTTTGAGAACAATTCAGTAATTATGAGTTCACGTGCTGTTCCAGTTATAGTTGCATGATTGGCAACCCCAATCTCATCTGCCTTCGCTAGCATTGTTTCAGCAACTTTTGTGAAATGTTCGAAAAGCATTATTTTAACCCGATACTTCTGCCCCTATAACATCCATAGGCTTAACATTATCCTTCAACAACTTATACTCAATCGCATCAATCAACGCCTCATAACTCGCATTGATAATATCACTACTAGCCCCAACCGTACCCCAAGTATCCACACCATCAGTTGTCTCTACAAGTACTCGCACCACACTACTAGTACCAGACTCTAACCCAGACAACACACGCACCTTGTAATCAGTAAGCTCTAAAGTCATAAGACTAGGATAAAAGCCAACAAGCGCCTTACGGAGTGCCTTATCAAGCGCATTCACAGGTCCATCACCATTAGCAGCAGTATGTTCAAACTCCCCTGCCACCTCAACTTTTATAGACGCTTCAGCCATCGGTACATTGTCAGCGTCTCGCTTGGCAATATTGATGTTAAAACCATGCATTAAAAAGTACG
>CALHRJ010000463.1 GCA_938038395.1 uncultured Deinococcales bacterium
AGTGCCCGAATTGTCCCGTAGTGAACACCTTCATGGTAGTTGTTGTAGTGAAGTGCATCCGTAACGGTATGTAGTTCGTCAGCAAAGCTTGTTTTGTATGGGAACTGTGTTTTTGAGTAAGCTATATTTTTAAACATACCATTTTGCCAATCGTCTTGCGTTTGAGCAACTAAGCTTAGACTAGCATCTCGCAAGGCGGGTATGTCAATTTTGCCTTGCCAGTTTCTGGGGCTACTGCCTTCTATAAAACGTTCTTGCCAATCTTCAGATACGTTCATAGGTAGCCCTGCAAGGTCGTAGGTGAGGAATTGTTGACTTACGATTAAGTGCCCAAAGTTCCAAAGGATGTTGTTGCCAAAACCATCTGGGATTTTGTAAAGTTGTTCTTCGCTAAATTCATCGAATGTTTTGAGCATGGAGTGTCTGGTGCGCTCGAGCTGCAATAAAGTTTTTTCCATAGCTTCTATCCTTACATAGATTTTCTAAAAAGCCTAACGGACTTAATGTCAAAATTTCTGCACACAATCTGTATGAAATCTACAAATTTATTGCTTAGACTATAAGCAATCGAGCTGAACAATTTACTAGAAACTATTTGATAAAGGAGAGTAGGAAAATGAACACAACAGTAAAACTATTTATTTTATTTAAGGACTTGTCCGCCCATAGATCATATCAAAGATACGATCAACTTGAATTTCGATTTGCTCTTCACTTAATATATCTGCTTCTATATAGTGACTACTAAAGGCAGTTAATCCAAACACCAAGCCTAAATTTGTGACAATGAATAAGAAACAACTATTTGCATTCCAGTTAGACAACATACCCAGTTTTTGTACAGTTTCGAAGAATACCCCGTGCATCTCGTTGAGAACATCCATTTGTTTAAAGAAGTAATCTAGACGCTCACTCTTTACGCTACCCTCATGCATAAGAATACGCATCATTTCAGGATTCTTAGCAGAGATTATTGCCATGTTATACATGATGCGTTTGTGAGCCGCAATAAGTACCTCAGGTTTTTGGAAGTCTTCAGGACTTAGATCTGAGATGATTTGTACTTCACTTTGTCCAAAAATATTTAAGCTGTAGTCTATGACTGCGTAAAAGACATCATCTTTGCTACCAAAATGGTGACGGATGAGACCGTGTGTCGTGCCAGCACCTTTGGCAATGTTTCGAAGGCTCGAGCCTTCAAAGCCATGCTTTGCAAATTCCACCGTGGCAGCTTTTATTATGGCGAGTTTAGTCTGTTCAGACGATTCATCACTCTGTCTACCTGAACGTGCCTTATCGCTTGTTTTGTCCTCTTGCTTCTGTGTCATGAAACCCCAACTAACAACCTATCATAGCGGTTTTATCGCTGTAAATGTTAGAAGCAACCAGTTCCCAACTAATATCTACTCACAAATCCTTAGCAAGTCTATTAAGGATTGACTTTTAAATTAAATGAACATAAGCAATTTCTATAGATTTGAAATTGCTTATGTTAGAAGAAGTCAATTTTAAATTATGCTCTGTTTTTAGACTTGACTGTTTAGGTTATTAAATTGCTAATCCTAAAACAACAGCTCATAATCCTTCCAGAATGACGCCTAAAGGTTCCTGAAATTCAAAGGCTTGACATTTACTATCCAGTCGTATAGTATTTTAGCATACTATCCATATGGATAGCAAAAACTATAAGTATTCAAACAGATTTAGGAGTAAATAATGGCACTTAGTTCAGTACCCTTGGGTCGATCACAAACATCAACCGCAACGAGTAAAACAAGCCCCATAAGCACCTTGGCATTTGACTGGGTGTATACCTCGCTCATCCTCTTACTTTCAGCAGGCGTTTACATGGATGGTTGGTCACACATCGAATATGGTCCAGACCAAACAATTTTTAGCGAATATCATTTACTGTTTTACACTAGCTTAACTGTGATTGGATTGTGGCTGGTTGGAAATGCCTACCGCTATTTGCGTCAAGGCTATACAGGTTTAAATGCTATTCCTAGAGGTTATTTAATTTCCTTTATTGGTGTCATGATTTTTGGTATTGGTGGTGTTTTAGATTTAACAGGGCATGCCCTCTTTGGTTTTGAAGCAGATATGGAAACACTACTTAGTCCAACACATTTGATGTTGTTTATAGGTTGGGGCATGATTTCTATTGGACCTGCAAAAGCAGCAGTTAACAGGTACAGACTTAATAGTAACAAGACCAATCTCAGTTTTCAGAAGTTCTTACCTGGACTTATCTCTTGGACATTATTTATCAATGTGCTTGCTTTTGCTGGGATGGCGTATTTCCCAACTGTAAACAACCCCTACATGCTTGCTGAATGGCGTACAACTGTTGAATGGTACGGCCACACCATGGGTGTTATGGGCGTTTTAGCACAATCCGCTTTACTGATGGCTAGCTCACTCTGGCTCATACATAGCTTTAAATTACCAAGAGGTACATTTACTTTCTTTATGACTTTGTTTGCCCTGCTTACAACGATTACTTCTTTTATTCCTTCTTTTATTCCGATGTTTATCATCACAGGAATTGTAATGGATGTTCTATACGAAGTTCTGAAGCCTAGCTCTAAGCGTGCATCGCAACTCTATATTTTTGGTTTTATGACACCATTTATTTTCTGGTTACTCTTCTTTATTTCCTCTGCTCAGTTAGGTATTAAAGGTGGGGTTTGGTACACAGACTATATTTGGACAGGCACAGTTCTTGAAGCTGGTTTGGTTGGTCTGTTGATGGCATTGGTATCTAACTATTCTGCGAATGCTCAAGAGTAGTAGATAAGCTATCTATAATGCTTAAACTCATTGTCTGCTTTTTAATTGCTATAGTTCCTCTCGGGTTTGCACATAGTGGCTATGACTTGGTATTTCAAGATGTCAGTATTGGTGAGTATGAGCTGAGTTTATTTAAGGATGTTCATGTTGGGGATGGTGATGAGAATAGGGGTGGGCTCGAGCTATCCCTCTTCTCCAAACTAAGCCAAGACGACCAAGCACCTCAACAAGATATAAAGCTCAATCTACAGCTAGATGCCCTAGAGATTCAAAACACCATGCGTCCTATAGGCATTGCAAGCGATGACGGCAAAACACTGTACCAAGCTTATCTACTAACTATTCCTATCAGCAATCCAGAAACCTTTGATGCACTTATAACCTTAGAAACAGAAACAGAAAGCCATTCACAAGCATTCAAAATCAATGCTGAGCCAAAGGCCAAATTCAACCCATTAGAACTTTTACCAAACTTACTGCTTATTCTAATCCCACTAATCGGTTTTGCATTACTTTTCTTAGCACCAAAACTATCAATTACACGAAAGGATGTACAAAATGAATCTCAAACACATTTTAGTCATACTTAGTATTCTTTTATTTACAAGCCATCTACAAGCACAAAATCCACTACTTGCCTTACTTGGCAATAGTGCAGGTAGCGAAGAACGCCTACTCTTTAAAAAGCCGGCTGGTCCTTACGAAATCACTATTGATGGCGAACGACTCTTAGAACGTGCTTACTTTCGTATAGACATTCGACAAGATGGTTTGCCAATTGCCGATACTTCAGAAGTAACTGTAGAAATTACACCACCAGCAATAGCCAATGCTACAGACTTATTTTATACTGCTGTTTTTGATGCAGATACTCAGCGTTTTGTAGTTGACCCATTGAACTTTGGAACAGCTAAGACGACTAATGATGATAACTGGCTGGTAACTGTTACAGTGAATAGCGAAGCGGGTGAAGGTAGTACAACTTTTGGTACTCAGGTCTATGCCCCCAAACCAAAACAGAGTACTGTCTTTAGTATAATAAATGTTATCTTACCTTTAGTTGTGTTGGCACTTTTTGGAGGGATTTATGCTTTGCGTGGTGTGCGCTTGGAACAAAACCCCACTACAGTATAACGCTATTTGACAAAGTATTATAGACTAGCTAGTGACAGACGGTAACTCAGCTTAGACAAGTTTGATTTAAATTGAAAGGATATGAAACATGCAAATGGTAATAAAATTTTTGCCCAATGTAATTTTAGCTGTACTCGCAATACTGACGATTCTTGGTGGGCGACCTTACTTCTTTGCGAGTGAGCTTACAGCACTTTATGGTACTGACCTAACAAGCATCGATGACCTATCAATTGCACTCCTACAACATCGAGGCATGATGGTTTCAGTCATAGGATTTTTGCTAATTCCAAGTATCTTTAGCAAAGAGTTTGGCAAGATTGCCATTCCAATGGTGATTTTCAGTAAGCTTGCATTTGTTGTAAAACTATTTCCATTTATTCAAGAAGTTGGTTCTGTTTACTTTGATATTGTTGCGATTATTCTTTTAGCAATTGCTTATGGTATGAAATACTTTATTAAAACCACTCGATAGCTTTGAAATCAACAACTACATATAAAAAGAGGAGTTACGCAATGCATAACTCCTCTTTTTTTGTTGACTATACAAGCAAGTTTAAGATTTAAGCTTGTAAAACAGCGTTTTCAGTACCTTGGTCATTTGGCACGATGTTATCTGCTTCTGGGTCATTAAGATATTCTTTAGTGCCGTTTTGTTCGATGACGTAGCGGAATTGGTACTGTTGGGATGGCTCGAGCTCCTGCACAAGCTTCCACTTGCCACTCTTGAGTTGTTCAAATGACACAGGATTCCAGTCATTAAAATCAGCGATAAGTTGTACTGTTTCTGCTTGAATATCTTTACTGAGTTCAAACGTTACTTTAGTTGTATTACGGCTCTTAACAAACTGCTTCTTAATCATAAGTATCCACCTTTTCTAA
>CALHRJ010000464.1 GCA_938038395.1 uncultured Deinococcales bacterium
CAATCTACCAACCCAGAAGTTACTGTAAGCACCGTTGTGTAAGCATCAATCGCAAAAATAAGCGCAACTAGCGAAGCTCTGGTTGCAGCCGCAGCAGAGCCGGAGGCTAAAAAGAAAATGACTATCGGTAGTCCGCCTGCTGCACCTATGCCATTGACAATACCTGCCAACACACCCGTACCAATTGTTGTGGGTACGGTTCCCGAACCTTTAAAACGATACCCCCAGAGTAATGTAGCACTCGCTACCAGAATAATAATAGAAATAAATATTCTGGCTAGCGCTTCAGAAATATTGCCTAGTAAAAATACACCAAGTGGCGCACCGAGTACTATGCCTATAAGTAATATAGCAATGGCTTTCCACTTCACGTCTTTCCAGACAGACGGCAACATGCCTATGCTCGCAACGATTTCCATAAGCAATACAACAGGTATGACTTCGGCAGGTGGTAAAATCAAAGTCAGGCTAGCAACCACTAAAGCTGAAAAACCAAAGCCTGTGTAGCCACGAACAATAGCAGCTAGAAAGACTATGCAAATAGCGCAAGTAAGCGAGAAGGCATCTAAATTTACCCAAGCTAGAAGATTCGCAAGAAACTCAGACAGGAACATAGGTGTGGCAACTATATCAGCTTGTGTCTAAGTCAATAAGAACCATTTTGTGTTGTTATGAAAATGCTATTTACAGTGTAAACCTATGCCACATTTCTCATTGCCTTGTGATGAATCCGTGAAATATTCGTGTCAAACTATGACTATGCAAAAATTGTTGCTACTACTCTTAACACTAATACCCCTAAGCTTTGGCATGAATGCGATGTCTCAAGCTGATTTAAAAGGCAAACCTGCCCCAGCCTTCCAAGTGGATGGTGAATGGTTCAACTCAGAAGCATTTGATATAGACGACCTCAAAGGTAAAGTCACGATGGTCAATTTCTGGGTCTTTTCTTGTTACAACTGTTACCGCAGCATTGACCGTATGGGTGAACTATATGAAACCTATAAAGACTATGGCTTTGAAATTGTTGGTGTGCATACACCTGAATTTGAATCGGATAAGCCTGCTGAAAATGTCGCTGAGAACATCATCAAACGCAATGTTACTTGGCCTGTATTTCAAGATAACGAATTTAGAACTTGGCGTGCTTACGGCAATCGCTACTGGCCAGCCTTTTACCTTGTAGATAAAGAGGGTGTTGTGCAGTACCAGCACTTTGGCGAAATTTCTGACGTTTATCCGCAAGGCTATATTCCTTTAAAGAATAAACTTGAAGAAATGCTTGGGGTTACTGAGCAGGAGATTTCTATGGGCGTAGTTACGCCTGAAATTGCTCAACCTATACAAGCTGTAGAAACTACTCCAGTAGATACAACTCAACTTCGTGCTATTAAAGATATGAGTACAACTGAAGATACGGTTGATGTAGTTTTGAACTTTAAAATACCTGAAGGAATAGTTGTAAATCGAAACGAAGAGGTACAACCTAAAATATGGCTCGAGCTCCCCGACAGCACAACCATAGTCATGGATACGCTATTAGGCAACCAATGGGCAGAAAAACCAGATATCTATTGGGACAGTATAGAACCAGCAACTTGGATCCTCGACCGTCCAGCAGATCTTGAAGGCATGAGTGTTAAAGTAAAAGCCGAACTAGGACTGTGCGATGTAAAAACAGGATTCTGTTATCTTAAAGATTATAGCTACACAAGACTTATAGATAGCTTTAGCGATGAAGCAGTTGAAGTAAACCTAAGAATCCGTAAAGAAGTTTTCTAAAGAAACTAATTCAATCCGAAATTTCAAAACCCCATCCAAAACAGATGGGGTTTTCTTATAAGCTTTTTTGTATGTACTCTTAGCGGCTTCCTTTATAAAGGAAGGCGGTGAATGGATTTCGCCCTCAGTTTTTTAAAAAAGAAAAGCAGAAAATGGATTCCGCCTTTACCAACCCATGCGCTCACGCAAAGACGTCACATGTGCCACATGATGCGCCCCATGCCAGCTATAAAGCGCTAAGTTGCGAGACAAGCCAATTTCCTTACCAGACTCAGGGTGTACAAAACTCTTTTCATAATCACTATCAGACATCGCTGTAAGTAACACAACCCAGCGTGCATGTAGACTATCGAGTAAAGATAATGATAGTTCAATATCCGCAGCACTATCGGCAAGGGTTGCCCAAGATGCTTCGTCATAAGCTTTGATGATTGGTTTATCCTCGGTAAGTGCCCATTTAAAACGAACATAGCTATTTAAGTGACTATCAGGCACATGGTGTACAACCTGACGTACGGTCCAACCGTCTGGGCGATAAGGAGTATCTAGTTGGTCTTTATCTAGACCTGTGACAGCATTACGCAGTAAGGATGGCATTTCAGAAATATCTTTAATCCACTGAAGCCTATGTGCTTCTGTAATGGTTTCTGGTGGTGAAAATTTACCAATAGGGTAACTTAAGTCAATCATGGTGAACAGTTTACAACATAGGTTTATGTGTATTTCAAAAGGTTATGCACATAAAGTAAACTTTGCCTTATATGGACCTGTCCCAAAATAAGTCCGCAGTTTAGCTCAAGTAGATTTAAATAGTATTTCTTAATATCCTCTTTGGAACTGGTCTATAGCAAAACTTTAAAGCTTATCGCATTATGATTTTATTTTAGGACGGACCCATGCATATTAACTACTAACAGGATTAACTACTTACAGGACAAGGAATATCTATTGCCGAATGCTCTGCATAAGGAATAACAACAGCAGTTTCGACTTCTTTTTTCGCTTTTGCAGTTGAGCCAAATTCATCTTTTAAAGCGCTTCGTTGCTGACTAAAAAATTTGTCATAGTGAGCATTTCCTAAAATGCCAATAGCAGTTGTTGTATCTGCTTCTTCGTCATAAGCAAGATCAATTGCGGCGATTGCATGTGGTGCTGGACCACTGGTAACCACGCCACCCTGACTTGGGTCAAAGGCAGATAGGTGAGCGCAACAAGCTATTCTTGGGCCAATATCGTTTTCTACATCTGGCGCACGGTAATTCACGATGCCTACCTGTTTAGAAGGGTAAGAATAGGCATGTGGACAGATACTACTATAAGCAACAATACTTTTATCTGGACCGATGCCACCAGACCACATATAGCTACTTTCATCTGGCATGATAACTTCTATGGGTTCGATTTCAACACCTAAGTTCACAAGGAAGTTTGGGGTCGAGGCAAATGGATAGCTAAACACAAAGGCTTGATGTGGTTCTAAGGAACTCAGTTTAAAAGCTTCGCCTTCTTTGTCCACTAGCAATGCTTCTATGTCAATTTCAACTTCAGTTTCCTGAGCATGAACCAAATCGCCAAAGCCTGCTGGATCCAGCTTAAGTATCATGCCTAAGCTGAATCCTTTTGCCATAAGACTTAAAAAATTACGTCTTTTCATTAAGCTTAAGACTCCCCAAACATGTCTCCCCAGAGACCTCTTGCCCAATCAAGAGCCAAAACACCATTGGTGAAAGAACGCTCTTGGTCTATACCACCATCAGTTTTTATAATGGCATTTTCAACTTCATCTAAACCGTATTCAGCAGATACCCAAATGCTTTCTGTTTCGTTGACAAATGAATAACAGATATTGCTTGGTCCAAGTACATCAATTTCTTCAATTGTTTTACCTGATATACGCTGCGCTAAATGTTTACCTACAATGTGTCCTGAGGTATTGGCGACCATGCCACTTTTTGGCACAGGCATATTACCAACAACATCACCTAACAGGTATACGTTTTCGTCTCTTTCAGAAATAAAATTAGGTTGCTGAACGTTTGCCCAACGCTCACCTAAACCTGCTGTACGTATGATTTCGCCAGCTTTCATTTGTGGGATGATGTTTGCAAGGTCAAAGGAATATTCCCCTAGCTCGGCAGTGTTTACTGTTTTGCTAGCGTAGTCAACGCCTATAACTTCAGCGTTTGGAATGTAGTC
>CALHRJ010000465.1 GCA_938038395.1 uncultured Deinococcales bacterium
TAGAAATGGCGATAAAGAAACACTTGAAGGTGAAGAAGTTACGAAGCGAATGGTCGTTATAGAATTCCCTGATATGGATGCTGGTCGAGCATTCTATAATTCAGAAGAATATACAGCTGCTAAAGAGCTTCGTCGTGGTGCAGCAGAAGGTACTTTCTTGCTGATTGATGGTGTTTAGTAAAGTGAAACATGAACAGCATCGCAGCAAGCTGACGATATATCGATATGAGATCTTGTGACTTAAATCAAGCTCTTCCACGATTTGTTGAACCTCAGACAAATCGGCGAGCGGAGGCGAGTAAGAACAAATCCGTTCAGCAGAGGTCAACATTACGTGGATGCGCTATAGGGTATTTCCAGAGGCTAAGCTGAAAAAAGTTTATGGGCACAGAACCTATGGCTATATTGAAAGTGTTAAGCCTCACATTTTCACTTGTTAAAGCACGAGTAAGTATAAAACGTCGGCTCGATATCCCTGAACATGTTAGCTAAGTCGTGCGTTAAAGATTAGCAATTTAATAATGAACTTACAGGATGATGAATTCCTCGACGCTTGCTTCGAATTAGGTATTTAGAATCAATGTGACTCTAAGTCACAAGATTTCCCATCGATACATCATCAGCTTGCTCCGATGCTGTTCATTACCCTGAACCGTCAAGTCTAAAAACAGAGCAAAATTAAAAGTGACTTCTTCTAGTATAAGCCAATTTCAAATCTGTAGAAATTGCTTATGTTCATTTAGTTCAAAAGTCAAGACTAAACAGGTGAGTTATCTCTCAATAGATCAAAATAGCCGACTATAAACCTACTTAATAATATTCTGAGTAAGTGTCTCGCTTCTGAAAGATAAGCTAAATTTCCAGTATCCTATCTCTAATGTAAAGTTAATTTAATCTTTAAGTTCACTCATAGATGCGAAACTGGCATCTGGCAAACTAGTCAACGTAGTCGATGACCCAACCCTAAATCTACACAAGATTTAGATAAGGTTTATCACAACAACAATCTAAATAAAGTTAATACATAGGGGGTATTAATATGAGATTAGCTATAGTAGTAAGTTTATTATTATTTGGTTCGGCATTTGCCCAAAACACACAGTTTTCTTCTAAAGTATGTGCTGATGGACAAATGATTTCCCAACGCGCAAGAGCTGTCAAGCAAGAATTAAAGTTTACTAGTAGTAGTAGGAGTATTGCAAAATGCTTTTATTCAATTAATTCTCAAATGAAAGCATCGGGTTGGAAAATGATCAGGAGTGATAACAATCTTTATCAAAACAATCTTTACCGTATTACCTACAAGCAAGGTGATGAACAGCAGACCCTTATTCTTCTAAAGTATAAAGGCAGCTATAAGGTAATTGTTGGTCTTTAAAGCTATTATTGCAACTTAATCTATTGATTTAGGTTCTGTATAAGCCTGTGAGTTCGTTTCACAGGCTTTACTTTTATAGACATGTGAATCAACCAAGAATCTATCTCGCTCTTCTCTTAGAAAAAGAAGCAGCTCAGCCCTAACTTAGTTTTTCTACAACCGTACCAATAGCCAATGCTTTAGCTTCTTGCCCATGCGGTGTACTAATCATCAAAGCAATAGGTTGTTTATCGCCTAAAGGTACCGAGAGTGATGGTCCAGACATAAAGTTAAACAGGGCAGTATTTCTTAAACACATGCCGTTTGCTTTAAAGTAAGCGTCGTCGTCTTCAAGGTCAGCTATTTGTGGTGGCAATAGTGCCATAGTTGGGCAGAGGACAGCTTCATAACCTTCTACTTTTTTCCAGAAACGTTGCATGATGTCTTTACGCGCGAGGTGTAGGTTGATGTAATCAGCGGAGCTCGAGCCTTCAAATTGCACTATCCGTGCCGATACTCTGTGATCAACCTCTGGATTTAAAGCATCACCTTTTTTAATTACATCTTTGTAAATTGCGTATGACTCATGCGTAGCAAAGCTACCAAATTCACCATACAAATCATTGACTTCTTGTAATTCTGGCATAGCGACACGGTCAATCGTTGCACCTAAAGCCTCAAGTTGTTCACAAGCTTTGTTAAAGGCTGCTTCAACTTCTGCATCTAAGTCATCTAAAACAACTGTTGTTGGTACTAAAAAACGTTTTCCTGAAATGCCTTTGGACTGGATAGGGCTGTAAGCTATATCATTCATTACAGAAAAGAGAATAGCTGAGTCCTCAACGGTGCGTGTCATTGGGCCGATGGTATCTAGCGTAGTAGAAAGTGGTGTAACACCCTCTTTTGGAATAAGGCCATCACTTGTTTTTAAACCGACTAAAGCGTTATAGCAACTTGGAATCCGAACTGAACCACCAGTATCAGACCCAATTGCTGCACAAGCTAGTTCCATGCCCACTGCCACACCAGACCCAGACGATGAACCACCAGGAATTGCGCCAGCCATAACCGCTGATTCTGCTGTACCAAAGTGGGGGTTTAGGCCTAAGCCAGAAAAGGCAAATTCGGTCATGTTGGTTTTGCCTAAGAAGACTGCACCAGCAGCATCTAAACGGGCCACTAGGGGGCAATCCTGCTCAGCAGGTGCATGTTGTGAGTAGACCTTTGAACCTGCTGCGGTTACATCGCCTTTGCTATCTAGTAAGTCTTTGAGTGCAATCGGGATGCCTTGCAGCAGTCCACGGTCCATGCCCTGAGCAAACTCAGCATCGGCACGTTTGGCTTGGTGTAGGGCACGTTCTTTAGTAATTACTCTATAGATGCTTGTGACTGCGTTGGGGGTGTTGGCAATAGCTTCTAGGTAGGCTTCAGTTGCTTGAAGGACGGTTAGTTGGGTGTCTCGGTAGGCTCGAGCTAACTGTGCAATCGTCAGTGATCGAACCTCTTGTGAAGTCAGCATAATAAACTCTAGGCCTTAACCTACAAAAAATCCTTTTTGTACAGGCAGAATAGTTTTCGTATCTATGCCAAGTTTTTGTGCAGCATGGAAAGGCCAGTAAGGGTCTCTTAATAGTTCTCTAGCAAGTAGTGCAATATCCGCTTGTCCACTCGCAATAATATCCTCAGCTTGTTGCGCTTCGGTAATTGTACCCACCGCCATCGTCATAATATCTGCACCTGCGCGAATAGTGCCAGAAGATGCAAGTTGTTCAGCAATTCGGTTACCGATTGAGCTTCTAGAATCAGCATTGCCACCGCCAGAGCTACAATCTATAATATCTACACCAAGCTCTTTTAACCACTTGGACATTTGAATATTATCTTCAACAGTTAAACCACCTTCGGACCAATCAGCTACAGATAAGCGCACTGCCAGTGGCAAGTTTTCTGGCCAAATCTCTCGTACCTTTTTAGTAGTCTCTAGCAACATTCTAGCTCTGTTTTCTA
>CALHRJ010000466.1 GCA_938038395.1 uncultured Deinococcales bacterium
CCACTGCATCCGCCTGATTTGACGAAAACACGGATTGCACCGTTTGATTTGCCTTGTTCTTCAAGAAGACTGCTTGCTTTTGCAGCACCTGCATCTGTAAAGGTAAGTGGTTGATAGTTAATTGCTGGTGCAAATGGGTCGGTTGAGTTTGGTTGCATGCTCATTTGTGTCCCTGTCTTTCTTTACTCAGTGTTTTGAGTTAGTGTCTTGAGGATGAATGTTGATGCATTCGTTAGTCATACATCTCTTTATACCTTTGATTATAGCACACGGTATAAAGTTTAGATAAGTGTTTTAAAGCTCAATCATCATACTGTTCTTCATCGAATTCATTTTCACCAAATAGCGCTTGACTATCTAGGTCTTCCTCTAATTCTCTAGTAGTTTCATCATATATTCCGTCAACAAAACTACTTTCAAGCGCATCGCGGATCATATCGCTGTCAAAACCACGCCGTTGTAAGAAGGCATAGGCCTTAGTACGGGCTTTTTTAGGATCTTGAAAGCGCCATCTATTGCGGAAAAGCAGTGTGTTGACATTTTCTCGTTGTTCTGCTTCATCTAAAGTATCTAGTGCAAACTCGATGTGTTCTTCACTGATGCCTTTGCGCTTGAGTTCTTGCTTTAAGGCGTGTTTACCTTTATCTCTTTTCCGACTACGGACATAAATTCGAGCATAGTTTTCATCGTCAAGCAGTTTGTAGTCAACGAGTTTATCTAGAACGATTTCTATATCTTCAGGTGATGTTTCTTTCTTCTTGAGCTTATCTTCGATACCTTTACGTGTATAAAGTTGCCTACCTAAAAGCCAAAGTGAGTAGTTCCAAGCACGCTTTTGATCGTAGGGAACGTTCTTATCTTTTTTTGGTTGTCTCTGCCTTTGTTTACGTTGACTCACGCTATCTAGTTTACGCTTTTTAGAGGTAACTATGAAATAGCGGTCATACCAAATTGACTTGTGTATGCTGTTTATCAAAGATTGAACTTTTTGATATTTGACAAGTTTTATAACCAATAAGCTATTATTTTGCACGATTTTTAGTTGGAAGTTTATAGGTAAGATTGAGGTTTGATGAGTTTCAGACTAGTTCCTACGACACCTAATAGCATATCTGAGCGGTATGTTAACAGCTAAAGAAGAGAGTAGGACTAATTATTATGATATCTAAATGGTAGTTTAGTAATTAGATTGAAGTGTAACTTGGCTTGAAGAAAGTATGACTATTGCAAATGATAATTTTGTCTAGGACAATAGTTTTACTGTGCACAACTAGATAGATGTCTATTAAAGTGGGTTCTGTTTAAGTTAATATTTTGAATTAAAAAGAGTAGGGACAGAATTAATACTCATTTAAAGGGCTATTAATTTAACTAGCAACAGAGTATGATTTAAAGGTAATGTGTAAGATATATCACGGCACACTACGTGTTCTGGGTATCTTTCAAAGAAAAAATCTAAAAAAGTTTAATTATTAAAGAAGTAAAAAAGTTTGACTGTTTTGATATGTATCTGGGACAAGTATTCATAAAATAGACAGTACTGTTTAAAAATACTAAGTTAAGAACTAAATAATGTAATTAGGAAAACGCTAGGATGGTTTTGTATGAGTAACATAGGGAGCGCCTCTTTAGGCAAAATGACAGGTTCAGGTAGGGTTACCAGCAAAGTTGGTCAGCTTCTTCAAGAAGCTCGTCGTCAAAGAGGTTTGGAAATTAAAGATATTGCAGCATCTACGCATGTACGTAGTGAGTATTTGGCTGCTTTAGAGGAAGGGCGTTTTTCGGAACTTCCTGAAAATGTTTATACCCGTAACTTCTTGAGACTTTATGCTGAGGCCGTTGGCTTAGATGAGAAGGAAGTGCTCGAGCACTATTCAATGGAACGCTACGGTAAGTCTGACGCACCTCGAAAAAGTGTGTATCCTTCACCAGCTTATGATACGTCGACAGAGTCTTATGTGGATGGAGAAGCAGTTGCACAAGGTACTACTGACAAGCGTCGTGGTATTGGTTGGATTGTACCGTTACTAATACTAACTCTACTGGGTAGTGGTCTTTACTATGGTTGGCGCAATTTTGTCTTCCCAAATGACGCAACGGGTGGTTATACACTTAATCTTCCTGGTATAGACAGAGAATTCAACATTCCAAGTTTTAACCGCTCAAGTGTTGCTGGGACAGATACAACAAATGTGACAGACACAGGTACACCAACATTGGCTGGAGATACAACTGTTACTAATGCAAGCAATAATGGTGCAGATACAACTTCAGGTCTTGAATTGGCAACAGAAGGTGCTACAAACGCAGATAATTCAGCTGTAGCAAGTACCACAGGCGATGGTGATACAAGTAACACTGCCGATGATACAACGGGAGATGTTGCACTAGTTGTTCCAGCCTCAGGAGAAAATGCCTCTGAAGGTCAATTGATTACTCCCGGTACTGCTAGTACTGCTAGTAGTGCTGGTTCCGATAGCTCTGATGACGTATCAACTGAAGATGCAACGACTACAGAAACTTCAGTTATTGCCGCGACAGTCGAAGGTTCTGATACAACCGATACAGCAGCTGGGTTTGTATTGTTTTCAATCGCTACTGAACCAGCAGGAGCGAATGTAAATATAGATAGTTTTGACCTTGGTCCAACACCAATTAGTGACTTTCCAATTACACCAAGCGATACCAAACAACTAAGCGTAAGTTTTGAAGGTTACGAAACCATTGAGCAAAGCTTTGATGGAACTGAAGCACAAGAATTCTTCTTTACGCTAGTTGAAGCGTCTGCTGGGACTGGCGATATTACTGATGTTGAAGGGGACGCAACTACAGTTGATTCAATAACTATTAGTAGTGACGGTACTGTTGTAGCTATAGACGATGGCTCAGTTGAACCACCTGCCTCACTTCAAGGTAAGGCTGTTATTACGGTTGAAGAAGGTGGCGAAGCTTGGTTAGAAGTTTATCAGGGCACGACACGTGATGGTTCAACGCTTGTTTATAGAGTTGCTAATGGCGAAGACCGCTTCGAGTTTGACTTGCCTATTGTTGTTCGTGCAGGGCGCTCGAGCCTTGTAAAAGTGAGCGTAAACGGTGGACTTGCTAAACCGCTTGGTCCAGTAGACGAAGTTGCTCAACAGGTCTTCGAGTAATAGTTAAAACATAACTCAGTAGTAACCTGTTGGTTTGTTATAAGGCGATACCTTTTTGGGTATCGTCCTTTTTTTTGCTGAAATTATTGTTCTTTCTTTGTATTTCGATCTGCTTGAGCAGTAGCTTGATAATTTTTCATAGCTTCATAGTCTATCAAGGCTTGGACGATATCTTCTTTGATTGAGGTCGTTTCCTGTTCTTTCATAATATCTTGAGCTACCAAAATCGCTTCAACAATCTGCTCAGTTTGTGAAGGTGGTTTAGCACCACTATGCTGATTATTGTTCGCAGCCGTTATGATATTTCGAATATCGTCAGGTTCGTGCTGAAAATCGATGATCATTTCTGGTTCTTCGCCACCAGCGCGTGTTTCAATCTCAACAATGCCGCGTCCTAGAAAAGAGGTAGCGAGAGGGCGCTTTACTTTGGTGTCTATTACGTCGCTTAATTCAATTGTTATAGAGTCACGGTTGAAAATACCTACCCTAGAAAGTAAGCGTTTATTAGAAATTGTCCAACTATTGCGTTTGCGTGCCCAACGAGCAATCATAAAAAAAGGCAGTGATAGCCCTAAAGTCATGATGATGGCAACCCACCAAAAGATAGATTGCAAGAAAAAGCTAGGACG
>CALHRJ010000467.1 GCA_938038395.1 uncultured Deinococcales bacterium
AGTTAGCTATGATTACGGGTGATAACCGTATTACTGCCAATGCAATTGCGGCACGTTTAGGCATTAAGGAAGTAAGGGCGGAAGTTTTGCCAAAGGCTAAGGTTGAAGCAGTTGTCGCTTTACAAGCTGAAGGTGACAAGCAAGTTGCATTTGTTGGAGATGGCATCAATGATGCACCTGCACTTGCTCAGGCAGATGTGGGCATTGCAATTGGTACCGGTACCGATGTTGCGATTGAAGCTGCGGATGTGGTGCTTATGTCTGGTAATTTGCAGGCTGTGTTAAATGCGCTCGAGCTATCGAAAGCGACCTTACGTAACATCAAGCAAAACTTATTCTGGGCATTTATTTATAACATCCTACTCATACCTGTAGCAGCAGGCATTCTCTATCCAGCCTTTGGCATATTACTCTCGCCAATCTTGGCAGCAATGGCAATGGGCTTATCAGATATATTTGTTGTAGGAAATGCACTGAGGCTTAAGTCTTTTAAGACAAAATATGTTGAATCCAAGCAAGCTGTTTTGGAACAGCAACCAACACTTAGTCCAGCCTAAGCGTATTTGTATTAATAGCTTTTACAACATTGATAAATCTATTGATTTTATTGACCACAGCGATAGTAAAAACTCTGGACTTTCAGTCCAACCACTTTAGTACAGGTTTTTTGCTGTAAAGGTTTTAAAGCTAGTTGATGATGTACTTTGAAGTCGGATGTTTTACTCTGCACGAATAAATTCGTGCTTAAGACATCCTCTGTACTATTAGTATCTGTACTTTTGTACCAAGTGGTTTAGGTACACCTTCAATGCTAAATTACCAACTTTTCAAACGTTGCTAAAAACTTATGAAATTGCGTTCAAGACGCATAAAACCTATATCAATACGGATTCAAATTAGGTGAATTATCGCGTCCTAGATGGGAAAACTGATGTCTCCTAGCAACGCAGAACATGTTTTAACTCCTTTTTACAACCGCTGTAACTAAAAGAATATAGATATGAAAATAGGCGAGCATTTTGAGATGCTCGCCTATAAATTTGTTTAGTTTAACTAAAGCTAATCAGTATTTAGTTGCTACAGTTTAGACTATCAGTAAACCCTGTACCTGCAGTTTTAAGACCATCAAATGCTTCACCAACTGCGCCAGCAGAAGCACCTAGTGTTCCACCTGCAATACCTTCAACAACACTTCTAAGACCATTAAAGCCTGTAGTTAGGTTATTAAGACCAGGAATGTTTAAATCTCCTGCTGCAGCAAGAATACCTTCGATTGGTGTGCGTACAGCATTTACGCCAGCAACAACAGCGCTAGTATCTGTCTCAGCAGTTAGTGCTGGGAAAGCATCAAAGCTACTTGTTAGACCAGATACACTTCCACAAACGCCACTTAGAACATTTGCAGGAATTGCACCAGCTACAGCGCCAGCTACACCAGCAGCAGCGCCGCTCACAGCACCAGCAGCACCATCTACAGCACCGCTAACTGCACCAGTTGCGCCATCTACAGCACCACTCACAGCGCCAGCCGCACCATCTACAGCACCGCTAACTGCACCAGTTACACCATCTACAGCGCCGCTCACAGCACCAGCAGTGCCATCTACAGCACCACTTACAGCACCAGAAACACCATCTACAGTGCCTGTTACCGCGCCAGTACCTGGAACATTGACGTCCATAGCTTTTTTGTTGCCACTTAGTGGACCACTAGTAAATAACCACCATAAAATTGCAAGAAGTGCTAGTAGACCTATTAAAGGAAGTAACCATCTACCAATGCCCATGCCACTACGAGCAACTTTACCGCCAGCAGCAGCAGTTGCAGCAGCACCTGCGCCTACGGCAGCGCCTGCACCTTTAACAGCACCGCCAACATTGCCTGCAGCACCACGGATACGCTCAGTACCACCTTCAACGGCGCCACTTACAGTATTGCCAACGTTGCCGGCAACATCATTAAGACCGACGTTTACATTTGCTGATTGACCAATGTTGCTGCCGATATCATCAAAGCTACTTAAGCCTAAAGCTTCTGTAAGACCATTTGGTGCAGCAGCTTTTAGGAAGTTGCGCTGACCAAGAAGCATGCTAGCTAAACCAGCAGCACCTAAGCCATTCCCGCGCATTTTGCCTTTGAGCATACCCATAGCAAGTGGCATAAGTAAGCCCATTAAATTGCCTGATTTAGCTCTTCCGATACCAGATACTGAAGAGATGAGGTCGAACATTTTGTTATTGCTGCCACCAAGTAGACCAGAAACAAGACCATTTCCTGAGTTTAGGAGTGTTTTGCTTTGTTCTTGATTGCTTAGTAAACCAGCGATATTTCCTAAATCCAAGCCACCTGGCAGATTATCCATCATACCCATTAGTTCATTTGCGCCAGATTCGTTAGCGCCTTTTTTCATAAGCATGCCCATAATGCCTGGGATTGCAGCATTTACAGCTTTGCCTGTTGCTTCGTCACTTTCGCCTAGAACGCCACTTAACTTGCCTAACACACCTGGTGTCATTTGGTCGGTCAAAAGTTTTATCAGGTTTTCGTCCATTTAGTTGGTCTCCTTCTTCTTCTTAAAGCTATTTTTCAACACTTTCTAAGGTATTTCTTAGTAGCAAGTTTGTATTACCACTAATCAATCCTAGTGTTACATGCATACAGATTTAACATCAAGAGAAATGTCAACTTTCGCACATTACTTTAGTCTTTATATGTCAAGTTTATAGGTTTTTTGCCCATTTTCCCTTCGATTTTTCTTTAATGGGATTGAACTATTCGGAGGATTTTCTTTAAGGGTTATTCCGATTTCTAAATAAAAATGTTAAATCTTTATTTCTAAAAATAATGTCTAATGCAATGTTGCCTAATGACCAACATTGTAGTTGGGTTAAAGATATATCTTAACTGTAATTTTTAGTTTGAATGGTGTTTGCTAAGAGTTGTTTGTGACGGTCGTTGCGTGTTAGAAAGTGCGACCTACAATCGTATTATGAACCTGTCTCAAAAATAAGTCTGCAGTTTGCTACAAGCGGAGTTAAATTGCTTAGCAGCTACTTTGGGACTGGTCCTTTATAAAGCTGCAAAGCGCAACGCATTACTATTTTAGAACGAGCCTATGGTATGTAACGGAACCCTAAATAGTAAATTCATACAAAACTTAAGGCATTTACCATGAGTGTAGATCGCAATGTGATTAGATGTCAAAATTTTTGGTTTGATTCTTTCTTTATTTAACCTAAGTGTATAAGTCTGGTCTATAAGTCTAAATCTTTTAAAAGCTCCTCACCCATAAGTGCTTCGTCCACATACCAGCAAACAGTTCCTTCATTAGTCTGAATTCCTTTTACTGGTAAATCCTTGATAGCTACAGATTGATCAAGTAATCCCTCCATTGCTGCCCGTTTATTTTCCCCTGCTGCCAAAATGATTATATCCCGTGCAGCGTTGATACTTTTAAAGCTAAGTGTTAATCGTGTAGCAGGTGGTTTAGGGGAGTCGTGAATGACTTGAACCAATTCATCGTTCTCTTCTGTTACAAGTGGATGATTTGGAAATAGTGAAGCAGTATGACCATCTGGACCAATGCCTAAGAAAACAAGGTCAAAGGGTGTAGCTTTAGTGGCAAAGTAGTCTTGAAGTGTTTTTTCATATTTTTTTGCTGCCTCTTCCGCGCTGATATTTTCAGTCGGAACAGCATAGACTGTCACTTGTGTAGAATCTAATTGCTTTAAGAGACTTTCAAAAGCTTGACGATAGTTACTCTGTTCATGATCATGGGGTACAAAGCGTTCATCACCAAAAAATACATCTACTTTTGACCACTCTATTTGTTCTTTTAAGGGGGATGAGCCGACTAAAGCGTGTAGGTCTTTAGGGGTTCCACCACCTGCTAAAACAACACTAAAACGTCCTCGAGCTTCGATTGCGGCTCGAGCCTTCTCAACAAATGCCTCAGCAGCAGCTTGTGCTAGTTCAGCTTTGTTTGGAAAAACAGAAATCTTTGGTGGATGAGGATTATTTGTCATGATAGTACTTTCATAGTAAATGGTTATTGTTTGAGTGTTTTGAGGGCAGCCGCAACGCCAAGTGACGGACTACTTAAAATGGGTGTTTGCATATTAGAACAGAAATTTACCGCATTTGCCATGGAAGCTTGAGCAAGGACAATGACATCAGCCTTTGGAAGGCGTTTGAGATGGTAGGCGATAGATTTCCAGTAGCTTTTATCATCGCCAGCTTCAAAGTATTGCCAAGCCTCTTGGATATGATGTAGCGAAAGATCTATGGTGCGCCCTTTTGCTTTTGCAGAACTTTCAATAAGTGCTTGAGTTGGTCCCAAGGTACTTTCTAAGGCAGCAACGACAACTATTTTAGTTGTTATCGCTTTATTGCTATGTAGTTCAACTGCTGCATCTGCCATGGCTCGGTCAATGCGCTGGGTTCGAATTTGCGGAGTATACGAATCATTATTCGATAAGGATTCCACAATGCCACCAATCGTTGAGCAGGTGCAAACTACCAGACTTGCACCATCGTTTGAAAGCTGTGCGACTTCTGCTTGAACCGCTTTAATGACTTCTGGATTATCGGCACCTAGTTGCCTAGCGTCTTCTAAAAGTTTTGTATTTACATGATGCTCGGCTTTAGTACCAGCGTCTTGAGCAGTAACTAGATTTTCAAAAGTTTCTACATGTACGTCGGCGGTATGTAAAAAGGTCAAGGATATAGTGGACATAGCGTTAGGTGATGGCATAGGGTTAAGTATCGCATACTTAACGCATAGCTTTATAGGCGTTTATCAGGCTATTGGTACTGCTGTCGTGACTGCTAACTGATTCAGCACCTTTGAGTTCTGGTAGGATGGCTTTGGCAAGTTGTTTGCCTAGCTCTACGCCCATTTGGTCAAATGAATTGACATCCCAAATAACACCTTGCACAAAAATTTTGTGTTCGTATAAAGCAATTAAAGTACCTAAGGTTTCTGGGGTTAGCTTTTTGTATAAGAATGAGTTGGTTGGACGGTTCCCAGAAAATGTTTTAGCGGCAGCGAGTAGCTCGAGCTCCGCCCCACTATAATCGTCA
>CALHRJ010000468.1 GCA_938038395.1 uncultured Deinococcales bacterium
TTCACATCCACATCCAAATCGCCTAAATCAGTGCGAGAGAAAATTCGACTGCCAAAGACTTGTTGTCTGAGATCCTGTGCTTCGCCTTCCAGTCGGTCCGCCTCCTTTAATTCCGCTCGAAGCGTTGCTAGTTTTTTCGAAGATTCGCTGTGGCGCTTCTCTAGATGCGCCAGCGCCTCCTTGTCAAGTTTGACAGAATCGAGAATTGCACCAAAAGTTACACGCTTACGCTTTTTGGTGCTCAATTTCTTCTTCATATCTTGGCCCTCATTGCCTTTCACGACAGACACACCTACATCGCTTTCAAGATCCTCGTTGTTGCCGTTGGCGCGTTCGGTACGAGTAGACTCAGGTGATTCTTTTTCAGCGGACTCCTTCCCTACATCAGAGCCAACATTGTCATTAGCGGGTTTGCTGGCTGCTGTCGTTGAAGCGGGCTTTTCTCCGTCGACAATGGTTGATGTCTCTATCCCGTGTGCTTGTGCTGCATCTTCAATAATTTTGAGATTATGTTTTTTAGCAACTTCAACAAGTTGTGGCATATTTGCAGGTATACCGTAAAGATGCACAGGCATCATAGCTTTAGTTTTGTCAGTGATAGCTGCTTCTGTTGCATCTGGGCAAAGGGTTAAACAATCATCCACATCAACTAGCACAGGCGTTGCGCCAACAACTAACACAGCTTCAGCAGATGCATAAAAGCTAAGCGCAGGTACGATAACTTCATCGCCAGCGCCAATACCTAAAGCACGTAAGCTCAGAACAAGTGCATCGGTACCATTAGCTACACCTACAGCATGGTTTGTGCCATAGCTTTTGGCAAAGTCATCTTCAAAAGAAGAAACAGTCTCGCCCAAAATAAAAGCTTGTTGCCGCAAAAGTTCTACGACAACAGTTTCCATTTCTAGTTGTAAATCATGCTCAACGCTGAGGTTAAAAAGAGGAACCATACTGCAGTTTAAAAGTTGTAATGAATAACAACAGCAACCAAGATTCCTAAAAGCGTTCCAACCACAACCTGTGGACCTGTATGACCTAATAAAGTCTTAAGTGCTTTGGGTTGAAACCCTTCTTCAAAAAGATGGGGCAATTCTTTAACAATTTCATTGAGGATTTCAGCATGTAACCCTGCTGCACGGCGAACACCTTTAGCATCGTAAATAACCACATAGCTAAAAACTGCTGCGATTGCAAAAAAAGCACTATTAAAGCCTTCTTGCAAACCAATAGCGACAGCAAGTGCTGCAACACCTGCAGAATGCGACGATGGCATTCCACCTGTATCCCATAAACGTCGTAAATCTAATTTTTTATCCGTTAAAAATTCAATTAGAACTTTAAGAATTTGTGCCACAGCGCTAGCGACAATAGCTGCCCATAATGGACGATTATAAATGATATCGAGTAACATTAAGTTTCCTTTTTGATGGCTTGCCTATGAATATAATCTGTCCACTATAACGTTTTTGACCGCAAATGTCTTTAGCATCCTGCACAGTTAGGAAATAGCATGCTAAATACTAAACTGAAAAGCAGTATAGAAAGACAACTACTTTGGATTATTTACTGAACAACTCAGCCTTTTAGGTTATAAGAAAGAAAAAAGTATCCAAGCTAGATTTAACTAAAGGGCTATTGAAGCTATCAGATCACTACAGTGGTTTAAATCAAATCAATGGATTTGGATGTTTATTTGATCCCGATAGCATTAAGCTCTAGATTCTAAGCTCTAAATTCTAACCCCTACGCCTAACAGCTGCGTTGTAGGTGTTTTCCATAAGCATTGCGACTGTCATACGGCCAGTACCACCTGGCATAGGGGTTAAGTAAGCAGCTTTTTCAGCAACATCTGGGTGAATGTCACCAACAATTTTGCCATCAATCCTAGTAAGACCCACGTCTAAAGCAACAACTCCTTCTTTAACCATGTCTGCTTTTATAAAACCAGCAATACCCACAGCAGCCACGATAACATCTGCTTGTTTGGTAAGTGCTGGTAGGTCAAGTGTTCTTGAATGTGCGATGGTAACAGTAGCACTTCTCGCTAAGAAAACTGCCGCAGCAGGCTTACCCACAATATTTGAACGTCCAACAATAACTACATGTTGCCCCTGAATGGGAAGTTCATAGTGGTCCATAATTCGAATTAATCCTGCTGGTGTACATGGTAATAAAGATTCTTGCCCAGTCCATAAACGACCAACATTTTCAGGATGGAAACCATCAACATCTTTTTCTGGGTTAATTGCTTCAAGCACAACAGTATCATCGATATGATCAGGCACTGGAAGTTGTACCAATATGCCATCTACATTGTCATCGTTGTTCAATTCTTCGATGAGTGCAAGAAGTTCTTCTTGCGTGGTTTCTTCTGGTAGTTCATGCGTTTGAGCATCTAAGCCTATAGATTCAGCCATTTTTTGCTTACCACGTACATAAGACATACTGGCTGGGTCTTCACCCACACGGACAAAGCGCAAGCCTGGTACAAAGCTTAAGTCAGCTATTTTTGCTGAAAGCTCTTCTTTAACTGCATCTGCAACTGGTTTTCCTTTTAGTAATTGAGCTGGCATAATATGAACATCCTTTTTCAAATATCAATTAGGTTTAAACATGCAATTCGTTAAAATAACTGTCAAACAAAATCCTGAAAGATGGAACTGCATTCACCTGTATTCGTTTAAGACAGCATAACGCTCTTGATTAAAGACTTACCAGAGTTATGTGAGTAAAATTTGCCTGTTAGGAAGCATTAAAAATGCCCCACAAATGTGGGGCATCAATTTTATACTTAAGACTTTAAACTAGGCTAAAAACTTAAGCACTTTCGCTTGAATCATCACTACTTGAATCATCTGATTCAACAACAGTGTCAGCATCTACTTCACGAATAACTTCTAGTTTTACTTTAGTAACAACTGCTGCTAAAGCGCCAACTGCTGCTAAAACTGGTAGCCATGCTGCGAGCAAACCGCCACCAACAATGCCTAAAGTCAATGGAATAGTCATTAGCTCATTGCCATCACTATTGCGGATAATCACTTTGCGTGCGTTACCCTCTTCGAATAGTTCTTTGACTTTATCAACTAACTGGCCACTTGCCATCTCGATATTTTCTACAATTGTTTTGCTTTTTTCGTTACTCATAATTATGTACCTTTCTTTATCCTTCTTTTAGTCTACCAAGCTTCTCATAAAAAGTAAAAACCTTTAGAAGCTTAATAACTTAATACCTAACTTTAGCTTAGACGACAGGCTCTGACATCATACTTTCGGTGTAGGTACTTCAAGATAGCTACAAGTTATACTTTTAGTATGAATACTGATAAATATACTCTAAAAGTTTTTGACCCCGATACTGCAACAGACGCCGAAATAGAAGCAGTCTGGCACTTTAGGACGCTCATTGCTGAAGAGAAATCGCCAGGAGAGCCTACGCCTTCTTTAGAAATATTCAAAAAATCTTTAGAGACTGAACCTTCTTTTCAAACAAGTTACAGGTGGAGTCTGTATGAACGTCTTGATGA
The DNA here is from genome assembly GCA_938038395.1 of uncultured Deinococcales bacterium. Classification (GTDB taxonomy): domain Bacteria; phylum Deinococcota; class Deinococci; order Deinococcales; family Trueperaceae; genus CALGZD01. The sequence continues at coordinate 3,528 of CALHRJ010000468.1, forward strand.
TTCAGACAACCCAGCAATTAAGGATAGAATTGTAGCAAGAGTTGGCGCTGTTATAGCAGATACAGAAGATAACCAACATGTTGCCTTTGGCGGAATCGAGGTTTTAGCTGAGTATCGTCAACAAGGCATCGCTAAATATCTAGCACCTAAACTGTTAGAAATAGCACGCAAATACAATCGACGTTTAATTATTTCGGACACTGTCAGCACAATACCTAGTGGTGAGGTTTTTGCTGAACGTATTGGCGCAAAAGCAGGATTACCGCTGCACGAGAATCAGCTCGAGCTCCACAACTTAAACACTGAACTTATGAGCGAATGGAGCAATCGCTACACTAAAATCTCAGACCAATTCGAGCTAATCCTCTGGGAAAATGAAATACCTGAATCAGAAATAGCTGCCTTCTGTGAACTCCATGCTGTTATGAACACTGCCCCCACCGATGACCTAGATGTTGAGGACGAAATACTCACGCCTGAGCAGTTAAGAGAATATCAGGAGCGCCATAAAGCATTGGGCATAAAGTGGTGGACCATGCTGGCAAAGCAGAAAGAAAGTAACGAATACGCTGGTTATACACAAATCTATTTTAGCCCACAAAAAGAGAAGATTTTAGGACAAGGCGATACTGCTGTAGTACCCAAATACCGTGGCCATAGTTTAGGGAAAATATTAAAAGCAAGAAACCTTGAGGTAGCTTCAAAAGCCGTAACAACAGCTGAAGTTGTTCAAACAACCAATGCCATGTCCAACGAAGCTATGCTGAAAATAAATAATGAAATGGGCTTTAAACCTTATAAATCTATGATTGTTTGGGAACTAGACGTTGACGTTTTAGAAAGTTACTTAAAAAGCTAAAGCTTAAGCTGTATGTCTCATAGCTTCCGCAGGCGCAATCCTTGCAGCCATCCTAGCTGGGCCAAAAGCAGCAAAAAAGGCAGTCAAAACTGCAAAGCCGACCGCTAACAAAACTTGCCAGACTTTAACCGTTGGATAAAGTTCCGTTGGCATACCAACTTGCGCCATCATCTCGGCTGTTGCTGCTGGAAACACGATTCCATTTGAACCTAAGGCAATCAAGCCCAACCCACACACAAGCCCGATAGCTGCGCCAGCCAAACACATCAATAAACTTTCTAAAGTCACCATGCCCATCACTCGGCTAGCAGGTGCGCCAAGACTCAAAATAACCCCAAATTCTCGAATGCGCTCTAAGGTACTAAGATAGACAGTATTGAGAACTAATAAGCCTGCTAAGACAAAAAAGATAAGTGAGCCAAAAGTCAATATTGGCGATAGATAATTAATCATGAATGCAATATTTGGGTCAGCTTCTCGCCATGCTTCAACTTCTACGGTTAAAGGTAGCGCAGTTCTTAAGGCAGTTAAATCGTCGGTTGTGAGTTTATCTTGAGCGATGGTTTTGATTGAGGGATAGTGTAGCTCGAGCCTAGACAAAGCATCTGGCGCACCTAACTCTTGCAACGCAGCTAGCGAAACATAAGCAG
>CALHRJ010000469.1 GCA_938038395.1 uncultured Deinococcales bacterium
ATGCAAAGGACTTAAACTAAGCACTATGAAATTAAGTTCTTCAAAGCTACAGAATGAGTCTATGGAACTACCACCGCAGTTAAGTGATGTTTTACCTGAGCAAGCATCTTTGTTGGTCATCTCAAATAGTGAGGCAGCAGATGCCTTGCTAGAAACCGAAACTACGGAATTGCTAAGACCCTTTATGAAGGATGCCTTGACAGTAAAAGAAGCGAGTGAGCAACTTGGCGTGCCATTTATGAAACTTCATTATCGTATTAAGAAGTTTGTGGATGTGGGTTTACTAGAAGCAGTCTCAAGTTTTATGCATAAAGGAAGAGAGCGTCATCGCTATAGGGCAACTGCCAAGCGTTTCTTTGTGCCCTTTGCCCAAACACAAGCCTATGATTTAAAGAGCTTCTTACGCAAACAAGATGCTCAATGGTATGAGCCGATGCTATCGAGCTATGTGACTTGCTTGGAGCAGAGTGCACTAAATCTTGAGACCTTTGGTGTAAGCATTAGTATCGATAAAAATAATCTATTCAAATTTTCTTGTAGTGATAATCCTGAAATTGATACTAAGAAATTGTCTGGAACTTCAGAAGCGATTATGATGTGGGATACAAGTTTTTATCTCAATCAAGATGAAGTGCAGATGATGCAAAAAGAGCTAAAAGATGTTTTTGATAAATATCGTGCTAAGCAAAATGGGCCGAGGCACGTTGTTAGATTTGCTTGTGCGCCTTGGAAATCTTAGATTTACTTTAGGAGTGAGTGGATACAAACAGACTAAGCTAAAACAAGCTTTGAAGAATCGCTTGTAACTTTTTGAAGCTACGGATTTAAAGTGTATCGCGTATCTCCTCAAGTGCTATAGAAAAAGAAAAATGCGATGATTTCGTAGGAGGGAAATCATCGCATTTATAAAACTTGTGTTAAATAGCTAAGCGTAGCTTTTACACACTATGTCGGAGGAACATATTCAAAAATGTTGTGGAGAAGGAAGGGACTTGAAGATTGTTTAGTGGTTCCAAGCACGGTCGATTTCATCAAAGGCAATACTGGTTTGTTGGAATGCTTGGTCAATGAATGTCCATGCATGTGCAACTTCATCATGCGCTAAGCTTAACTCTGCCCAAGCACGGTCAAGTTCTGCCCAAGCGCCATCTGCTGAAGCCCAAGCTGCATCTAGTGCATCCCAGTAGTTTGAAAGTTCTTGCCAGCTACCGTAGCTTGGTTCTGGTGTCCAAGGTGTCCATTGGGTTCTGTGAACTGTTTGGGTGCTAGTACGTGGGTTACTCCAACGGGTTATGCGTGGTGCGCTGTCGTAGAGTGTGATATGGAGAGTGCTAGCAACAAGGGCACGTGAAGTTTCGACTTCTGCCCAACCACTATCGACAACATTCCAACTATTACCTAGTTCAGCCCAGACACCGTCAAGCTCTACCCAACTGCCAGCAACTTCGTTCCAAGCACTGTCAACCGCAGTAAACGATTGAGCTAACTCAGCTCGAGCATTCTGATATTCTTGCCAAGATGCTTGTAGTTCGTGCTGCGCAGCTGCTGTTGAAAAAGCGCTGAAGAGTATGACGGATAGGCTAAATATTAAAACTGTAAACTTATTCATTATTTTTCCTTCCAGTAGCGGTTTTCAGTTTGGAACTTTCTGTGGAGGACGCTACTAAAAGGAGCATATATAATCGGTGATTCCCAACGGATTCCCTGAGCGTTCCCAAGCTATTCCCAGAAATTGTGCCAAAACATGTTTAACACTCAAGGTATGGTGCTTCCTTACTCGATTAGGCACTTCTAAAAAGTAAGCAAAATCCCACAGTTTTGACACTTAAGTAAGGTAATATTTGTCGAGTATTTTGGAGTTTATGCTGTGAAAGTTTTAGTTGATTTATTGCCAAGAGATGTTTCTTTACAGAATAGTTTTGGTAATCCAAGTTCTAACCCTTACCAAGATGTTGTTGTTTTGATAGATACGTTGCCTTGTGCAACCTTAGCAGCAATTATGTTTGATAGAGGCGTTAGCAAACTGAGTATTTCTTCAAGCACGCGTACTTGTTTGGAGATCGCTAAAACCCAAAATGCATTGCTAGTTGGGGAGGCTCGAGGCCGACCTTTAGAAGGCTTTAACTACGGTATGTCAGCTAAACGAATGTTAAAAGCTGATATTCAAGATAAAGCTATAGCAATGCACGCTCGTAGCTTACCCAGAGCATTGCACTATACCGCAGGTGCAAAACACGTATTGCTGGCTTCGCTTTATAACGCAGAAGCTGTTGTTAAAAAAGCGGCAGAACTCGCTGAAACTGAAATCGCATTAGTCTGTTGTGGCTTTGCCTTGAGTGAAGATTTAGATGATACCTTCACCGCTGGCTATTTAGCAGCACGTTTAAAACAGAGCTATAATTATGACCTTTATGGTGCAGCACCTATGGCGATGGCATTGCTCAAAGCTTTTTCAACACCTTTAGAAGCACTATGGAATTCACATACCGGTAGTTACTTACGTGAGTACCACATTCGTGGAGATATAGCAGTTGCTAGCCGAGTTTCTGTGAGTGATAGTGTTGCTAGATTGGTAGATAAAGTAGATACTCTTGCAGTTTCCAAAAGCACAACTGAAAGTGAATGGGGAAACTTAAGCGAGTACAGTGCTATAGATAAAAGTAAAGCTGCTTGGACTTTTGAATTGGTGTAGTGTCTAAAGTTTAGTGTACTAAGTACCAAGGTAAAATTATGTTTAACTATTTTGAAGCTATAATTGTAGCAAATATTCAATCCTGTAGAGGTTTAGTGTCTCATCAGATACTGCACCTTGATTTTGTACACCCACATAAAAACTCTAATGTATTGGTATAACCTATGGATAAATTTCCCCAGATAAATGTTTTCAACTATAGTCTTGAAGCTTGTACGATGAATGAAGTAGTTGCTTGGTGTCTGGAAACTGTGCAACAAACTACCCCTAAGCTTTTAGTTACACTCAATCCTGAAATAATCATTCAAGGGCAAACAAACGAAGCATTAAATAATGCCTTGCAATCAGCAGACTTCACCACTCCCGATGGTGTAGGTATTTTGTGGGCTGCACGCGTGCTTGCCAAACCTTTACCTGAGCGTATTACAGGTGTTGATCTCATGATGAACTTACTTGAAACAGGTGGAAAAGACCTATCTGTATTCTTTTTAGGTAGTAAGCCTGGGGTAGCAAAAGCAGCTAGCGAAGTAGCACATGAACGTTTTGGAACCACAATCGCTGGCGAACACCATGGTTATTTTGATAAAGAAGCAGATGCTGAAGAAATTGCAGCAATTATAAAAGCAAGTGGGGCACAGCTTCTGTTAGCAGGTCTAGGTGAAGGGCAAGAACGCTTTATTCACGAAAACCGAGAAGCATTAGGCGTACCTTTGATGATAGGTATAGGTGGTTCTTTAGACGTACTGTCTGGAACGGTAGAACGTACTCCTGCTTGGACACAACGTATTGGTTTAGAGTGGGCTTACCGTGTTGGCTTTGACCGTAAACGCTGGAACAGGTTCCCACGCTTACTACAATTTATGCAAATGGTTAAAGAAGAAAAAAATGCAGACACCTATAGTAGCTTGCTATGGCAAGGCTATCAAGCTATGCGAAGCTCTAGATAATATTTTCTGATGCCAGAGTTACCAGCAGCTTTCAAAAAACGGATGCAAGCACAATTGGGTGCTGATTATGATGATTTTTATGTGGCGTTGTCTGGTGATGTTCCAAGCTCGATTAGGCTAAATCCTAAAAAAATACAAACGAGTCCTTTTGAGGATTCAACAACTATTGCCTACCATCTTAATGCTTACTTTTTAGCAACGCGACCTTCCTATGTTGCTGACCCTCTTTTTCATGCAGGTGCATATTATGTACAAGAAGCTAGCTCTATGTTGCTTTATCAAGCTCTAGACTTATCCAAGGACTTAAGGATTCTAGATTTGTGCGCAGCACCTGGGGGGAAGAGTACCCTAGTAGCTTCTGAGATGACTGAAGGAAGCTTGCTAGTAAGTAATGAAGTTATCCCAAAACGAGCTAGTGTATTGGCAGAAAACATAACTCGTTGGGGTTATGGAAATTGTGTTGTAACATCGGCACAACCTAGTATATTCGGTAAACTAGAAGAATCTTTTGATATCATACTTGTAGATGCTCCATGCTCTGGTGAAGGTATGTTTCGAAAAGAGCCACATGCAACAAGTCATTGGTCTGAGGATGCTGTAGAAACTTGTGCAATTCGTCAAAAAGAAATATTGACTGATGTATTACCCTGCCTTAAAGCTGGAGGTACTTTGATTTATAGTACCTGTACATTTTCACCTCAAGAGAACCAACAGGTGATCGAATGGTTATTGGAACAAGATGATAGTTTAGAACTTTATCCAATTAAAAACTTAGAAGCTTTTGGTTCGAAAGCTTTAGACATCTTGGGTGTCTCAAAGGGTGGCTATGCCTGCTACCCGCATAAATTTCAAGGTGAGGGCTTTTTTATTTCTCGTTTGAGAAAAAAAGGTGAGTTATCTGCAAGGTCAAAAGCTGATAAAGAAGGTGTTTCTTTCCCAAAAGAATTAGAAGCCTATCTGAATCTTAGTGATGATGTTTTTCAAAACTACAAGCTTCAAGAAATCAAAGGGAATCAGCGTTTGCTTCCTAAAGACCTAAGCTTTCTTCAAGAAGGTAAAGTGAAAATCGTTCAAGCTGGAGTTGAATTAGGTAAGTTGGATAATAAACATGGTTTACGTCCTGCACATGGCTTAGCACTCAGTAACCTAATTGGGGAAGATGTTCCTGTAGTTGAGTTAACTAAAGAAGAGGCGCAACGTTATTTGCTGAAAGAGGATTTGGTAAAAGCTGCGCCTATTGAAAAAGGTTGGGTTTTGGTGCGGTATCAAGGTGTGAACCTTGGTTGGACAAAAGCTAGTCAGGGTAGGTTGAATAATTATTTGCCTATGAATTGGCGAATCAGGACTCAGTTAGACAACCAATGATGTTGTTTTTGTAGGGTAATAATATACTTCTATTTGGGCTATTTATTCCAGCGATTTTTTTTAGTAAGTACCTGTGCAAAATTATTGTGTAGTATCTGATTAGACACTAAATCTCTACAGGATTGAATATTTGCTACGACTATAGCTTTAATAATGAACATCCATGATGAATTCCCCGAGGTTTGCCTTGAAACAAAAAGAATCGATGTACTGTTTGCCAGACGAGATGTATTTGTTGATAACCTGTTGGCTTAGTGTAGGGCCTGTTCATTTAGCCTTTAATTTTGTTCAGGCTTTAGTTCATAGCCTGCTGACTAAATTCAAGTAATTCAAATCTATAGTACTTACCACTTTTTTCAACTTGCATTTGATAAGTCTTACCTTGATAGCTAAA
>CALHRJ010000470.1 GCA_938038395.1 uncultured Deinococcales bacterium
CTCATATTCTGTGCTTTGAAAGGCGCAACTTTCAAACCTTTGTTGGCAAAGTATCGGCAAAAGCCTGAAGTGAGGTAGGACTTACCTGCATTGGAGGTGCAGCCTTGAATCATTAGAGATGGCGTTTTTGGCATGATGCTATAACTTACCTTTTTGACTGTAAGTCAACCAGAATAAACTCTACAATTTTGGTTGATATTTTCAGCAGTTGCAAAAAAGATTACCAACAGCTAAAATTTTTAGCCATTTACTTTTAAAAGCATAACAACATCAACCTGAAGTCAAATCATTTATCAAAACTAAGGAAATTATTATTGCGAATACTAATTGGTGAGACTTTGAGGATTTTTAGAAATTTTTACTCAAAATAAAATATTCTATTTAGTTGCCGAAGCTGTTCGAATTGACGATCATTACTAAATACTATAAAGCTATATCTAAAAACGCTCATCTACTACTAAATCGCCTTCCACCTTTTCCTCAATACGAATTTCATTCATGCCAATACCCGTTGCACTACGAATTCTCTGTGCTAGTTCAGTCGTATCTGTTCCAGCCTCACCTTCAAGGCGCAATACAACATGGTCTGTACCAGATGCATTGTGACTACAGACAACTTGGTAACTACGAAAATTTATGCCAGGTGTGGCTGCTAAAATAAAGAGAAGTTCTTTAGGATAGAACTTAACACCTTTAAGCTTAACCATGCTGTCAGTTCGACCAAAGACACCACGTGGCAAAATTATCTTTCCGTCTTTGCTATCTTTTAAGGTTAAGTCACCTGTTCTAAAGCGCAAGATAGGCATACCTTCACGGGTCAAGCTAGTTACGACAATCTCGCCTTTTTCGCCATCTGCCACAGGCTCGAGCGTCTGTTCATCTAAAACTTCAAGGATGCAAGAACTATCCAAAATAGCCATACCATCGCCACTCACTGTTTGTGCTGCTACAACACCAGTTTCCGATAATCCATAAGCATCATAAGCAGTGCAACCAAGCAAGCTTTCTACATCTTCTTTATAGTTTGGTACAGCACTAAAAGGCTCACCTGCGGCTAACAGGGTTTCGAACTTGCCACCTGCTTCACCAATTTTTTTAGCAAAGCTTGGGTTAGACACAAGTACATTAAAGTTGTGCTGTTTTGCTATCTCGATAATCGTTTCAGCGTCCGTTGGTCCAAGTGCCAAGACAGTTGCACCAAGTTTTGTAAGTCCTTCGTGGAAGAGCCAACCACCTGCCAACATATGGTAACTAAATACAACCAAGCAGCGGTCACTACTACCAATGTTGCATTGACTAAATTGTTCAGCACTAGCAGTTGCTTGTTGCGCTAAATCCCATGAAGTTAAGTATTCTGGCATTTTGCCGATGTCTGGTGCAGGCGTTAGGTGCATCTGTACAATATCTTCTTGTAAAAAGCCACCATCTGGTTCGTTTGCTTTGAAGTGGTTTACTAAGTCTTCACGGGTTGTAAACGGCAAGGCAGATAGGTCATTGGCAGATACACTAGTAATATCAATATCTTTATAACGGTCTGCGTAAAAGCTTAAGCCTTTAGCTCGAGCTAGTATGCGTTGGAGAGTTTCGTTTTGCTTTTGGCTATTTGATGCACTGTTTTTAGACACTTCGAACCCTTTCGACAATAAGAGATAAGTAGAGATTGGTTTTTGTTAGCCCTATAGTAACCCGAAAATTGACTGAGAGGTTCTTGGCACATCTAAAAATGAATCACAAAAAGACAACGATCTAAGGTCTAAATATCTTCTTTATGACCTCGGTTATATTGTTTGCCCAGTTGACGTTGTTCTTCGGTAACACCTAAGCCAGACTTTCGGTATTCTTTAGGAGATAAACCTGTAAGACGTTTGAAGGCTGTGGCAAAGTGTTGGCTCGAGCTATACCCCAGCTCGAGCGCAATTTGCGTAATTTGCTGCTTCGTCTGACGAAGATAATGCTTAGCCCGCTCCACCCTACGTCTATTGATATAGGAAATAGGACTCTGCCCCACGTATTCATCAAAAAGCTGAAAGATGCGACTACGACTCAAACCCACATGCTTACAAAGGTCTTCAACCTTGATAGGGTCTTCGTCACTCAGGTGTTCGTCTATGTAGTTGAACATGACTTTACAAACTTCAGGTATAGAGTCATTGATAGTGCCTTGTTGCTGGTACTGTCTAAGTAGCTTTGTCAAAAAGATATGTAGATAGGCATCTACCAGCCTTGGGCTATCTGCTTGTGGTGCATCAATTTCGGCAAGCATTGCTTCCAGTAATTGAATAAGTTCAGGTGTGCTTTGTGCTTGTCGTTCGGTCAGTTGTATTAGAGATTGTTCTATGTCTTTATCTTCTAGGCAACTGGCATCTACTTGCAACCAAGTGAGTGTGCTGGGTTGGATGATGTTTTTTATACCACCGTGGAGTTCGCCGGGTTTTGTCAGGAACACAGAGCCGGGCTCGAGCGCATATATTTCATCCTCAACCCACCAATTTACCGTACCGTCCATTACCAAGTGAATTTCAAAATGCGTTTCATGATGTGGCAACAAATCGCCACGTGCCACAACCTGCCTAGATTGTCCAATTCCCTTAAGGGCAGGAACAAGACAAACATCATCAAAATAGCGTTTTATTTGAGCTTCAGACATAAGATTAGAAAAAAAGTTGTTTTTAGAACCTTACCAACTAAGTTCAAAAAACACTTAGGTAGAGTTATTTTGAAGTTCTAATACAGCAACAAGCAATAATCACAGAGCAGTTTATTTTAGGTCAAACTGTAAGAAATTTATCGGTACAAAACTTTTGGATTGATTGAAAAAAATCGACCCTCACAATTTCACTTGTTAATGCACTAGTCCAGCTTACAACAACGTCCTAAACAGGAACAGCCGCTAGATTTTCTATTTTAACCTAATTTTGTTAGCGTATTTAGTACATACAAGTAGTTCTGGAAAATACAATGGGTGCGTCCTATCCAAGCTTGGAAGTAGATGTAACACAAATAGCAGTTTTTTCGCTTTTTGCAAAACTTCATAGGTGTGTGCCTATTCAATAAACCAACATATTCGCTACCCCAACTATACATTCAACTTTGAGTGGGACACACCCAAATACAGAGTGTGACATACCCAAATACAATAGCAAAGCATTTTAAAAACATATGCTTATGAGTACCTAAACCTGCCCCTATTCCCGTGAACATATTAGGAAATCTCATGACTAGGAATAGTTCGGGAATAAACATTAAACCTAGATGAAAAATTATTCCCTCACTGGGAATGGCTTGGGAATAGCACTTTTTTTAAACTAGTTTTAATCAAAGCCTAGCCTAGGTTTTGAAGTTTTGTAAGACACGGTTTCTGAATCTTTACTGAAAGTAAAGGTAACAGTTTTTAACATCTAATGTTATCGGCTAAGAATCGATTTTATGATTTTACAAAATGAAATAGGGGAATAGCTTAAAACAATTTATTCTAAAAATATAACTCAAACTATACCCTACACACTTTTCAGAACAT
>CALHRJ010000471.1 GCA_938038395.1 uncultured Deinococcales bacterium
GGTTATGACGTTTGGCATATCAATAGTGATGAGTCTAGAATTTATGACTATAATTTAGAATATAATCCTGAATATTTGTATGAGCTTAGTCCGTTTAGATCGTCGGATCATGATCCTGTGATTGTTGGGGTTGAGCTAAAATGATATTGGCTATGGAGAGAGATATGATATTTTTACGGAACAATTGGACTATGATTTTTATTATTCTTTCTCTCTTTAGCGTTTTTTCATTTAGTTTTGCCCAGAAAAATAGTTTGGCAATTCAAACGTGTGATGCCATCTTTTCAAATCAAGAACGATTACTTTGTTATGACGACTTAGCTGAAAGTATGTTCCGTTCTGAAGTAGTTACGCAAGATAAATGGTATACAGAAACATATATTTCTAATCCAAGAGATGATGATTTTTTTGGGATGGTTCTTGCTAATGATGCAATTGAAGGAGCCAACAGTTCAGGTGGCACACCTACCTTCTTAATTGCTTGCCTAAATAAAAAGCTGAGTTTTGGTATAGAGTGGGGTGAATATTTGGGTGAAGAAGAAGTAAGGGTTTTGTACAAGGTTGGAAATTCTGCTAATCGTGATGAACTGTGGACAATTGGTAATAATGGAACGGCAATGTATTACGATGCTAGTGATATAGAGGAAATTCGGTATCTTCAGTTTTTAGCTTTTTCAAGTAATAAGAATCCTACAAGCAATGGGCAGTTAGTATTACGATTTACACCTGTTAATGGAACTTCAAAAAGAGTGGTTTTTGACTTTGTTGGTTTAGAGGAGAAGGCAAGCGAGATATTTGAAGCATGCGATAACTAGGAATCATTGGATTTTGTTTTTGACACAACATAAAGGACTATGACTTTTTAACAAACTTTGTCAGAATTACAATTCGTTGCCCATTTACACGACCTTCAATATGTTCAGCGTTGTCATGCACTAGCGAAATACCACGAACTGCTGTGCCACGTTTTGCAGTAAAGTTTGCGCCTTTTACGTCTAAGTCTTTAATTAGGGTGACGTTGTCACCAGTTGCTAGTGCAGTGCCATTGCTATCGACATGTTTAACAGAATCGGCGTTGTCTGTAGATTGGGCGGCTCGAGCCCACCCAAGCACTTCGTCATCCAGATACAGCATTTCAAGTAAATCCTGCGCCCAAGATTCATCAGCACTCAAACGCTTAAGCATACGCCAAGCCACAACTTGCACAGCAGCGTTTTCATTCCACATGCTGTCGTTTAAACAGCGCCAGTGGTGAACATCAATCGTGTCAGGATTTTGTAGCTGACCGCTACAATTAGCACAAACAAGAACACATTCATCAGCATTTGAACTATTGCTTGAACTTGGGTCTTTGGGTACTTCGTAAACGCTTAGATCATCTGGACTACTGCACAATTCACATTTTGAATCGCTACGAGTTTTTAAGGTTGCTTCTAGTGTCATAAATTAGGGTTTCTGCATTTTCTAACTGTTTTCAGCTTCGTAGTAAGCACCTTCTTGTGAACCCACAAAACCAGGCACATCGTATCCTAAAAGCTTTCTTATAGTCGCAATTTGCCCTATATGAAAGTAGTAGTGACCAATCACACGCGTTAAAAGAGAGCCTGTATTTTCTTTGGCCTTTTCGAATTGGTTTTCTAAGTCGCTAGTCGTTGCTGTTTCTAGCCAACCATTGCTTTGCTCTGTGATGCTTTTCCAAAGCTCAAAAAGCTCAGCGAATTCTTTAGGGTCTTCAACTTTGCTGCCATAGGCTTTTAAGTTCTTCTCGACCAGTTCTTCGCCCCTGAAAAAGAGCCAGTAAGCCTGTTCTTGCATAGCCAAGTGACCAATCATCCATGCGATGCTATTTAAGCCGCCTACTTCTCTATTTAGGTCGGCTTCTGAGATGTTCTCTAGGGAGCGCTCGAGCTCACGGCGTACGTGCCAAACATATCTTACTAAGTGATGTGCCATAGCTAAGTTTTACCATAAATATTTTTCAGGACATTCGGGTCATACGAAGGTCATGACTATAAAGATAGCCTGAATGCATAAAGGCTTTATTTAACAAGCCTCGTAAGGATGGTTATATGAAACAAATGATGAATTTATTTAAACGCAGAGGGCTTAGGCTGCTAATTGTTGGTGTTATTGCCATAGGCGCTTACGTTGCCAATGGTGATACCACACAGCTAAAAGATGTTTTAAGACAAATACCTGGTGGTAGTCAGATTTCTGCTGTACTATTTCAAGATTCTGTATCTGGATCAACAGGGTCAGCAAGCCAAGCTACAGGTAGTTTGGTTATGGAAAATGTCAAGGTCTATAACTTTGATGAATTAGCCTACCAAGGAAATGTGGATTTAGGTCCAACACTCGCACGTATTGAACGTGGTGAAAAAGATTCACACGGCAACGATGGCAGTACCTTTGGCAACCGTGAACAGCGTTTGCCTATAAAGAGTGATAGAAGTTATTACACCGAATATGTGGTGCGAACACCCGGAATATCTGGCGTTGGACCGCAAAGGTTAGTGATAGGCAAAGACGGTGAGGTATACTATACTGCTGACCACTATGAAAGCTTTACTAGAGTAAATGTCGAATAATCAGCTTAGGCCTACACAAACAGAGATGCTAACGGCTACAAAAATAGATATAAATTTCCCAATAAAGGTTGCACCAAATCATGTCTAAAGAACTAACCCACGTCTACCAAATTGTAAAAGAATCGATTGAATCTAACAAAGCTGTTGTACGCATCCAAACAGAAGTTCCTGCCGATGTTGTTATGACAGGTTTTGAACTTGATGGCTATACAGCGATTATTGTCGATCAAGCCCCAGTATTTAACAAATTCACTTTGCTACATGCGCTTTACCAAAGCTGCTCTTTACCTGCCTATTTTGGCTTTAATTGGGACGCTTTAAATGATGTTCTAGTTACCTTAGATGATGGTGTTGAAGATGCAGAGTCAATCGACGCACCACCGCCATCAGGTTCCGAAGATGAAGAAGAAGAACCTGAAACTTCTGAAGGTGTTATGTTGATTTTCAATGACTTTGGTATTTTAGAAGAACGTGCTGAAGATGTTGCAGCAACCTTTTTAGATATTGTTGAAGAAGCTGCCCAAAAGCGTACTGGGAGCGAGACTACGCCACTTAAAGTGATTGTTTTATCTGCTGTGGAGTAAGGTGTTGTATATTTAGAGAGTTAAAAAACCTTAAGTAAAAATTACCAAAAATAAAATGTACAGTGATTGTTTAATCACTGTACATTTTTTAGTTATGGTTTGCTTTGAGTTTTGGGGATTAGGTCACTTTATCAATACCAATAACCAAGTCCATCTCGTTGACACTAACTTGTTCACTATAACCACTAGCAGCAGCATCGGTAGAAATAGCATCTGCTAGAACTTCTTTAAGAATAAAGTCTTTATAGGCTTCAATAGCCGTTGCAAGTTCACCCTCACTAGAAAGACCTAACTGGATATGGTCGCTTACTTCTAAACCAGCATTTTTACGAGCATCCTGAACAAAACGCACAACATCTCTAACCAAACCTTCCTGAATGAGTTCAGGTGTTAGGGTTGTATTTAGTGCAGCAAGATAGCCTTCTTGTTCACTTGCAGAGTAGCCATCTGGGCTAAGTGCATCAAGTAAAAACGCTTCTGGCTCAAAGCTCATAGTTTCACCACCGAGTTCGATATCTGTGTTTTTACCATCACGGATGTTTCCAGCTACAAGCTTGCTATCAATTTCTGCAAGGCGCTTTTTGAGCTCTGGAATGTTCTTACCAACACGTTTACCAATTAGCGGTAAGTTTGGACGTACTGTGTAATCAACGAAGTCAGCAGTTACATCAAGATAGGTTACAGTCTTAACATTCAGCTCTTCTTTAATTTGCTCTTCCAGTGGTTTTAGGCCTTCTAGCTCTTCGGTACTACGCACCCTTACTAAGACTTCTGGTAAAGGTTGGCGTACTTTCATACCAGAGGTTGCTCTAGCGCCACGACCGAGTTCAACCACACGGATAAGCGCATTCATATCACGCAACAAATCTTGGTCGATGACTGCTTCATCATAGCTTGGCCACTGGGCAAGGTGAACAGATTCTGGTTGACTACTATCTAAACTTAATACTAGATTCTGATATAAGTGGTCGCTTATGAATGGCGTCATAGGTGCAATTAGTTTGGTGATAGTAACCAGTGCTTCGTGTAGTGTTTTGTAAGCCGATAGTTTATCGGTATCGCTTTCGCTCTTCCAGAAACGGCGACGGTTACGGCGCACGTACCAGTTACTGAGTTCATCAACTGTGAAGTCACGAATCATACGACACACTGGAGTTGGGTCGTATTGTTCTAAGCCTTCGGTTACATCTTTAACGAGTAGGTGAAGTCTAGCCATGAGCCAACGGTCGATGTCTGGCCTATCAGCGATAGGCACATCTTGGGTTAAGTCTGGCTTGTCTAAGTTGGCATAAAGCACAAAGAAACTATAGGTATTCCATAGAGTTAAGAAGAAGTCTCTAAGCGTTTCATCTACAAGATTTTCACTAAAGCGGCGGCTGTTGCCTGGAGGGGCAGCGCTGTATAGGTACCAACGAAGCGCGTCGGCACCTTGCTTGTTCAGTACAGCTTCAGGTTCTACTATATTGCCTTTTGACTTAGACATCTTTTCGCCTTTTTCATCTAGGATGTGACCAAGGCAGATGACGTGTTTAAAGGATGAAATATTTTCATGCATGTGGGCCAGTGGACCTGCTGGTGTGTTTTCGTCGCCACCGTAGGTCATCAGGGTGCTCAGCGCATGAAGGCTATAGAACCAACCTCTAGTTTGGTCAATTGCTTCGCAAATGTAGTCAGCAGGGAAGTTCGCTTCGAAGTTTGCTTTTGCTTCTGGTGTGCTGTTTTCACCGAGGTAGTGCCATTGTGCGTAGGGCATAGCACCAGACTCAAACCAGACATCTACAGTGTAGGGAACACGTTTGAAGGTTTTACCATTCTTTTCAAAAGTGATGTCATCGACGTAGGGGCGGTGGAGCTCGAGCTC
>CALHRJ010000472.1 GCA_938038395.1 uncultured Deinococcales bacterium
GTTATAGCCATGACCTAAACGAAGGTCAGACACGCTTTTATAATTTCGAAACGGAATTTTCTGTAGAAGATATGCGTATCTCTATAAATCAAAGTTATTGGCCGAATTCACTGATTAAGCATAGCAATGTTTTAGGCTTTAGTTGGGAAGATGTTGCAGGGATTGAGTTTTCTAATTATCCATTTTTGTCTTTGATGCAGTATTTTGATGACGGTATTTATGACTATAGTGAATCAGTTAGGGTTTTTGATGATATTGATTATTTTAACTTCGAAGCACAATTTAGACGGAGTTTTGATAGTAGGCTCGAGCGCAACGGCGTCATCGGCAACTATAAAAATTCAGCGCTGTCCCTCAAGCTATCAACAAAAAGACTCTACACAGAAGATAAAGCCTATTGGCTAAAAGCAAAAAGCAATCTAGAATACCGATTAGCTGATGCTCTACAAAACGAAAGTTATCTCAGAAGTGCTTCTTTTGGACTTTCTCTTGCCCAATCGGATACTTTTGCACTGGGCACTAGTTTTTCGTATAAAGGCATTTATGATGGTGAAAAGGTGGATCAGCATCTTTATCAGGTAGACCAACTGAGTCTCACTACAAAAGTTGCTGAAAATGTTTATGCATCTGCAGCATTTAATAAACCTTGGCAATATTCAAGTAATGCAGTTAACCCTGTATCGTGGTCCCCTTATCCAACGTTTTACCTAATTATCGAACCAAGTAGCGCAGATTTTTATGTCTTTGTAGAAAGTGAAACAGGTACATTAGGCATGGGTTTAGGCTTTAGTGATTTACTTGGATTCCAACTACAAGATGGAAGAAGCGTAGTCCTACCTTAAAGCGTTGTGCTATAAAATGGGTTTTTGGCAATATAATTCTTAATGACTAAATGTTAAGATTTGAAACCCTGTAGAGGTGGGTTGGATTCATACCATCTAATTACTATATGAAATCCCATAAGCCTTGAAATACAAGAATGATGCACTGGTGGAGATGATAGTTAATGAGAGCACGAACCCTAAATAAAAAGTTCAATACAAAGGTATATACACAAACAAATACACAAAGTGTCCTAAGGCAAGTCACAAATATTGTTCTATTCGCTTCAGTAATAACAGTGAATGCCTTAGCGAATATTCTGCCAATTAACGGTATAACTACTGGAGATTTATCAGATGCATTCCCAAGTTTGTTTACACCAGCGGGTTATGTTTTTAGTATATGGGCGTTGATTTACAGTTTGCTAATAGGTTTTGTTATTTATCAGGCAAGACCCTCAACAAAACGCAATATTACACTAATGCGTTTAGGGTACGTTTTTGCACTAAACTGCCTTTTTAATATTGCTTGGATTTTTGCATGGCACTATCAAGCTGTTGTCCTTAGTCATGTTTTTATGCTTGGTATTTTAGCCACTCTAATATTTATTTATGAACGAATCCATCACACGCGTAGGTTAAGCAATAGCGAATACTTTGCTATTAAGCTACCTTTTAGTATTTACTTAGGTTGGATAACTGTAGCTACAGTTGCAAGTACTGCAGTTACTTTACTGCAATTAGGAGTGACCGGAGGTAGCTTTGCACCTGTTATCACTGCACTTGTTATAGCTGCTGCAACAATCATTGGTTTATTGGTTTTGGGAAATCGTCAAGATGGTGCATTTGTGATGGTACTTATTTGGGCTTTTGCAGGTATTGCAGTTAAACAATGGGGAAGTGTTCAGATAGTAGCTATTGCAGCTTTAGTAGCTATTGTTATTTTATTACTTGGTTTTGTTGGAAATGCTCGCTTACGTAGCAGCTATGACTATTAGTGAGCAAAACTCACAGCTAAGATTTTAGTATAAACCCGTATTATTGAAAAAGAGCACTTGCAAATGCAAGTGCTCTTTTTCGTCTAGGAAGAGAAAGGAAGGGGAATCTAAGGTGAAGTACTTGTACTGTTTAGGTGTACATATGCTTTATCTGCAAGGTATTGAAAAAGCAGATAGATTGTACTCTTTCTTCAAGAAATCAAAGTTTAAATCATTGACTAGACCACAAAACTGGCTAGTTGAAGCACTATACTCAACACCAAAAACGGCCTTGTTATTTTCAATGAAAGGTAAGAGTAGATGACACTCGTTATACTGATAGCAAGATTCATTGAGTGCCCAATCAAAGTAAGGTTCTAATTCTGCAGCTTGACCTAAGTCATTTTTTAGACCGATAGAGAGTCCGCGTTTGTGCGCTTCTTCTGCTAAGAATTTGTTGTAGTTTAGTTGGTCTTGCCCAGTGAGCGGAAAGCCTGAGTCGTTTTGATAAGCATCAATATTATCTGGTTCGACACCGTCACAACCTTTTTCTACAGCTAGATCAAGGCGAGCTTTCATAATGTCCGCAAGCTTATCAATTTTACTGATATCTAACCAGTATTCATCCCACCCTGACATCTTTTTACCAATAACTTCACTTGGCAATGCATCTACATCGCTACGCCAAGGTTCTAAGCTACCAGCACTGAAGTAACAGATGACAATGCGATTATCAGCATGTAACTGATCAATGATGCTTTGTTTGGTATCAAAAAGATCGATGTCATACATGTCTACATCTAGGCTAATGTCTAGATTGCCTGTAAGCTGCCATTGCCAAGTTGTACCTGGTTTAGGTTGCCATATTGAAGATTGCTGTGCAGGTTCTTGTGTAGGTTCTGGTGCAGGCGTTGAAGTTGGCTCAGGTTCTGGTGTTGAAGTTGGTTGTTCTGGTGTAGCTGTGGTTGATACTGGCTCTGTAACAGGCTCGGATGTTATCGGTGGAGTTTGTGTTTCAGCGACAGGTTCTACTACTGGCTCAGTTATAGGTGTTGACAGAGGTTCAGTAACAGTTGGTTGTGTTGTAATTGGTTCAACTGTTGTAGGAGTTGCGGGTGTAGGAGTTGCGGGTGTAGGACTTGCGGGTGTAGGACTTGCGGGTGTTGGTTGTGTTGTAGTTGGGTTAACGGGTGTAGGAGTTGCCTCTGGTTCTTGTGGTTCAATTGCAGTAGCAGATTGTTCAACCGTAGTTGGAGCAGCCAATGAGGTTTCCTGTTCTGTTGTTTGTTCGGTAGTTTGAGTAGTTTCAGATGCAACTGTATCTGGTAATTCAAGTTCACTACATGCTGAAAGAAAGACGATTGCTGCGCCTAATACTAATACTGTTAGTTGTTTTGTAAAAACCTTGTTGCCCATTCCCCGTTACCCCTAAATAATGTTTTTGTTAGTTTTAGAAACTTTCTGAACTGCCCTTGTTCAGATGTGTTACGAACTCATATCGAATTCCTAATCAGAGAATAGACCAAGCTAGTTACTGAAGCATGATTCATTTGTTAGCGAATGAAGAAAGGTTCATTTATGGAACATATGTGAATAGTGTTTCAGAAACGCTTTATCTAAAAAGGTTATTAAGTGGGTTTTTGTAAGAGTGGATAATCGAAATTTGGGTATTTATAGCGGGTTTTTAAAAGACTATAGTTTGTCTATCAATTTTGATTTTCGCTTTTGTAGGGTGCGGCTATGCCCACCATGAAAGAAGTGACATTTGTAAATAGATAAGTCTAATACTTCCTCACGGCATTGGACTAGAAGTGAAACAGAAGACGGTGGGCATAGCACCACCTTACGAAACTGTATTAATTGTCAATATTCCTTGTAAAAATAATTGTTTACAATAAAAAACACCGTTGATATATTACTACACCAACGGTATTAAAGTTTCTATATTTTATTTAGTGTTAATGTTTAAACAAAAGCACTGAATCCTGTAATTGCTTTACCAACAACCAAAGTATTCATTTCGTTAGTACCTTCGTAAGAATAGATAGCTTCAGCATCGTTAAAGAAGCGTGCTACATCGTATTCCATCAATATGCCATTACCGCCGTGTAAGTCTCTTGCGAGCGCAACACTCTCACGGCAGCGTTTAGCGCAATATACTTTGGCAAGCGAAGCGTGTTCATCAGCCATTTTGCCTTCGTCTTGCATATGCGATAGGCGCAAGCACATAGTTTGCATGGCGGTTACGTTGCCCAACATCGTCACTAATTTATCTTGAATAAGTTGAAAGTTACCGATAGCTCTACCGAATTGCTGGCGCTCTTGAGCATACTTTAAAGCAATTTCATAAGCACCCATTGCACAGCCAGCACCTTGCCAAGCTACACCAGCTCTGGTGAGTCGCAAGACAACTGCTACATCTTTAAATGATTCTATGTTTTGTAGGCGGTGGTCTTCGGTGACCTTGCAATCTGTTAAGGTTATCAAACCATTTTCAACCATACGCATGGCAGTTTTACCCATGATTTTTTCGACACTGTAGCCTATGTTTTTGGTTTCTACAATGAAGCCACGAACTTTACCGTTGTCTTCGTGAGTTTTATCAATCGTTTTTTCCCGAGCCCAAATGATCACTACATCAGCAAAGGTTGAGTTGCCTATCCATTTTTTCTGACCGTTCAGTACCCAAGTGTTACCTTCACGGCGGCAGGTTGTTGTTAAGCCTCCAGCAGTACCAGAGCCCACTTTAGGTTCAGTCAAGCCAAAGGCAGCGATTGTTTCTAAGTTACGCAGTTTTGGCATCCAGTGTGCTTTTTGCTCTTCTGAGCCACCAACGTAGACTGCGCCCATAGCAAGTCCAGCATGTACACCGAAACCTACGGCTGTAGATACATCTATGCGACTCATTTCCATTGTGGCGATGCCTTCCATAATGGCAGCATCTGCGGTGCGTTCACCTTCTGGGGTGTAAACAGCATCTATTAGTTTTAAGTCACGAATTTTGTCGAAGAGTTCGCGAGGGAAGGTATCATTTTGATAGTTTTCGTTAATCAGTGGTTTGACTTCTTCTTCCATGAACTTGCGAATGGTCATTTGAAATTCGCGTTGTTCAGGTGTGAAGGTGCTAGCTATGTCGTAGAAGTCACCGTTCACTTCTGGCAGGTCTTTTTCTACTTTGCCAGCTTTTGCCATTTTCATCATGGTTTTTAGGGTTGCAGCATCTAAATTGCTGGCAACTTCCATAAGTTCACCTAAATCAACTTTTTGACTTAGCTTGGCTAGTTTTCCGAAGTCGAATTGCTTGGCTAGTTTGCCGAGCTCGAGCATTTGTTTTGGTCCTATCGACATAGGGTTTACCTCACATATCTAAAAAAAGAATAAAAAATCGAGTCTCAAAAGGTATGAAGACTCTTAAGTTGACCCTACTCTAGCAGAATTTTGTACCGAGTACAAGATTGTACCGAGTACAAAATTTAACGAATATCATGTGATTAACACATGTAAATCATTATACAAATAACTAAATAACGAAGATATTAGCTAAAAGTAGCAAAATATTAGCCTCGCGATACCGCAAGGCTGTTTTATTGGATTTTGAGACGTAAGTGTTTATAAATCAATAATTGCCATAGTACAACGAGATATACAGACCATCTTGCCGTTTTCATCTTTAATTTCGATGTGCCACACGTGGCTACGTCTACCTTTATGAATTGGTGTTGCGGTTGCGGTAATCAAGCCTTCTTTAACACCGCGGAGGTGATTTGCA
>CALHRJ010000473.1 GCA_938038395.1 uncultured Deinococcales bacterium
CCGCCACCAGCAGGTACGGTTCGCAGTTGTTCTGAAGCTGGCGTCTTTGGTGCTTTGCCAGGTGTGATTGGCAGTCTAATGGCTGTAGAAGCAATTAAACATATTGCAGGTTTAGGTGAAAGTATTGCAGGTAAACTGTTACATTACGATGCTCTATATAGTGAGTTTAGAGAAGTACAGATTAGACGTAAAGTAGATTGTGTTCTTTGTGGTGATACACCGACTCAAACAGATTTAATAGATTACGAAAATTTCTGTAGCTAGTTGGTTCTTTGTTTGTATACCGGTCTATCAATAACAGGGATAGTGTAAAAGATTCTATGTGTTAGTGCTGTTTTGATTGAATTTTTGAATATACCATTTACAGCTATAGATAAACCAAAAGGCTAAGAAACAAGTCATAGCACTTGTAATGCTTGTAACAACAAAAACCTTTATATCTCCTAGATTCGTAGTTGTCCAACTAAACAAAATACCAAATATTGTTGCGACCGATAGCATTACAACAAGTAACCAAGTGGGTTCACTATCTTTAAAAGACAAATTTATGTTTTTAGGTTTTTCTTTAGATATTAGCCAAGCAAACCATGCTGTAAATATAGCTAAACCACCGATAGAACTAAGATATTGCAATAGCTTGTAAACATGATAATCCTGTCCAAACAACTGAAACACTTTTTGGGAAAGTACTGGAATTCGCAAGACACTGTAGCCATGAATGTGTGTGAAACTATCCCAGATAATATGCGTGGCACTACCAATCAATATAGATAAACTAATCCAAAGTAGTTGAGGTACTGGCAAGAATTTAAAACTGTAGTTTGCAACTTGCAACCTGCTTTGGAGTTGTTTTGGCAATAGTGAAATCAAAGGTTCTTTCAATAGTCTGTGATAGACCAGAAGCACGATTAAGCTTGTGGGTAAACAAAATAGCAACAAACCTTTAAGAGTGTGCGTAAGTTCTAAATTATCTATAGGAAGGTAGTAAAGAAAATCTGGACTCATACTACCAATTATCAGAGCAGATAGAACCAGAGGTTTTTTGTTGAAAGGAATTATTGCAGCAGCATGACTTATCGTAAATGGCATAGTAATCTAGTATGTTTTAGTTGATGTATATTATTGGATAAGCTATTGAAATACTATGTGCTATAAAATCCATGTTAAGTTTGTAATTTATTTTGAGATTTTATATTAAAGGCTTCTTCTTTTAGAAAATCTAGCTTTCCAGAAGTTATATCTTTTTCTAACTTCTCATCCCACACTTGATAGTCGTGTTTAACAATCCAATCACGCAATTGTGTGAATTCTTTTGCAGAAAGGTTTTTAATCTCAGACTTAAGCTGTTCTACTTGCATAATAATTATAGTATACAAAATTTTTGTGAGTTAGAAAACAATTGATTTTATTTATCTTTCAAGGCACTACTAAGGTCTATTGCTTAACATTACCAACATAAGCTGGACGCTTAAGTAAATATTCTTCAATCAAGATTTTACCTAATGCAAGTACAGGTACAGCCAACAGCGCACCAACCAAACCAAACATACCCGCACCAGCAAGTATGCCTAGGAGAACAGTAACAGGATGCAAATCTGTTGATTTTGAAAGAATCAGTGGGGCAAGTAAATTACCTTCAATTTGGTTAGCAAGAATAAATACAATTGCTGCACCTAGAGCTGTGCCAGGACCCACAGTAAAACCAAGCAATACTGCAGGAATAACGCCAATAATTGGACCAAGATAAGGAACAATGTTAAATAAGGCTGCTAAAAAACTAATTGGTAATGCAGATGGAACACCAACCAGTGAAAGCCCAATCCAAACTAGAACACCTAAACAAGAGGTAATTAGCAATTGTCCACGTAGGTAACCACCAATAGTTGTATCAGCTTTTTGGGTAATATCTTCATATAAGCTTTTGTAACGTATTGGTACAAAACGTTTGAAGTTTGCCGTAAATTTAGGATAGTCATAAAGAAAATAGGCACCTGCTAGAAGTATCAAAACAACTTGTGCAGTAACTGAAGCTACTTTGGTTAAACCTGAAACAAGAAATGAACTACTTCCGTTAAGTACATTCTCCATTAGGCTATTTAACCTAGTAAGAACATCTTCAAAAAATCCTGTAACCGTTGTTTCAATGCCGAGTACTAAATTTTCACTGTTACCTTCAGATAAACCAAAACGGTCAGAAAAAAAGCTAGGCATAAATTCACCAAGGCCACCAAAGCGGTTATAGACCCTTTCTACCATTGGTGTGATTGCCCGAACACCTTCAGGAATTTTTTCAACAAGTTCACCTGTATCTGCCACAACTTGTGTAATCAAAATTGAACCAAATACAATAACTTGAATAAGCATGAAGTAAACAATCACGACAGCAAATGCACGTGAAATCCTTAAACGACTTAACATGTTCACGACTGGGTTGAGCACATAAGCAACTACAAAACCAAGCACAGCTACTTGGAGTGCAAATATATAACCTCCACGAAAACGCCACAAAACATAAAGTGTAAAAAGCGTAATGATGATATAACTAATGGCTCGAACCCAAGGGTTACGCCAGATGATTTCTAAAGCTGTGACATCGCGAAATTGAGGCATAGGTAAATTACTTTCTAATAAAGATATTTGTCTACTATAGATTAGATGTTATTACACAATACTATCGAAGTAAGTCACTAACATCAAACCTTTGTAGGAGGATATCAATTACTACCTATACTCTCTGAGAGTTTTTGCTCTAAGTCTTGGAAAGCTTGTGGACGTTTTAAAACGTGTGGATACCATTCACCTTGTCTAAATGGAGGTGAAATCACAGCTGCCGCTCTACCTGTTATGGACATGAACGGTACCGCACCATAGTGACGAGAGTCGCCACTGCGGGTTCGGTTATCACCCATGATGAAATACTCTTTTGGGCCTAAGGTAGTGGCTCCGTAGGAGCTCGAGCCCAAACTCACCCCACCATCAGTAATAAACGATTGATCGAGCGCCTGCCCATTGATAAAAACCTGTCCAGCAGTAATCGCAATTGTGTCGCCAGGAACACCAATCACACGCTTTACAACTAAAGCTCTACGACCTTGACGAAATGGAGAATCAGGCATTTCTCGAACAACCACTATTTCCCCACGTTTATAAGGCTGCATAACACCCATACGACGTAGCCACGTTTCGTATTTAGGTACAAAAAATCTATCTCCCTTCAGTGTTGCAACAAGTGTAGGACCAGACCCACC
>CALHRJ010000474.1 GCA_938038395.1 uncultured Deinococcales bacterium
GAAACTATACTTGACGTTGCAGATAACTCAGGCGCACGACGCATTCAGTGTATTCGTGTTCTTGGTACTGGCCAGCAATGGGTAGGTACCGTGGGTGATGTTATCGTCGCATCCGTAAAAGATGCCATTCCTCGTGCCGGAGTTAAAAAAGGTGACGTTGTAAAGGCAGTAATCGTACGCACAAGAAAAGAAGTTAATCGTAAAGATGGTAGTAGCATTCGTTTTGATAGCAACGCTGCGGTTTTGATTAACCCAAACAATGAGCCTAGAGGCACACGTGTCTTCGGCCCAGTAGCACGTGAACTTCGCGATAAGAAATTCATGCGTATTGTTTCTTTGGCACCAGAGGTACTTTAAAATGTCTAGAACTCGTGCACGTATAAAAAGAGGCGATAAAGTTCGTATTATCGCTGGTAGAGAAAAAGGCTCTGAAGGTGAAGTTATTGCTGTGTATCCTGACAAGAGTCGCATAGTTGTTCGCGATGCGAATGTTGTCAAAAAAGCAAAACGACCAAGTCAAAACGACCCAAGTGGTGGTTATGAAGAAGTCGAAGCTGCGATTCACATTAGTAATGTTCAACTTCTTGATCCTAAGACAAACGAACTAAGTCGTGTTGGCTATAAAGTCGATGCTGAAGGTAAAAAAGTTCGGTTCAGTCGTAAATCTGGCAACGAGCTAGATTAATAGATAGGTATAATAATGAAAATAGCCCTTAGAGATAAATATAACAGCGAGATTAAAGCTGCTATGCAGGAGCGCCACGAATACAAAAACGTAATGGCAATCCCAAGGCTTGAAAAAATTGTTCTTAACATGGGTTTAGGCGATGAAGTTCGCGAAGATTCAAAAGTTTTGGAACAAGCCACTAAGCAACTTACTGCAATTGCTTTACAACGCCCTGTTGTGACAAAGGCAAAAAAGTCAGTTTCTAACTTTAAATTGCGTGAAGGTATGCCAATTGGCCTTAAAGTTACCTTGCGTGGTGATCGTATGTGGATTTTTCTTGAGAAGCTTGTCAATGTAGCCTTACCACGTGTTAGAGATTTTCGTGGCATCAATGGTAATAGTTTTGATGGCAGGGGAAACTTTAGTTTAGGGATTCGTGAGCAACTTATATTTCCAGAACTTAGTTATGATCAAATTGATCGTACTCGTGGTATGGATGTAGTCATTGTCACAAGTTCGTCAACTGATGAAGAAGCACGTAGCTTATTAGAGCTTCTTGGTATGCCTTTCAGAAAGTAGAGATTGTTTAGAACCCTATGGCAAATAAAGCAAAAATTGAAGCGTCAAAACGCACACCTAAGTTTAAAGTACGCCAACATAATCGCTGCCAAAACTGTGGTCGACCTAAGTCATATTATCGCGATTTTGGTCTCTGCCGTATTTGTATGCGTGAGATGGCACATAAAGGCTTTTTACCAGGCGTAAGAAAAGCAAGCTGGTAAGCAAGTCTTAAGTAATAATTGGAAGTTTTCTGAGAATCGATTTTCAGGCGTTATGGTCAGCGCATTTGCTCTGATACCAACGCCAAAGGAGCTTTAGAACGGTATATAATCATGTATAATGATCCTATAGCAGATATGTTAACCCGTATTCGTAATGCACAAGCCATTGCGGAACCTACGGTAGATGTACCTCGTAGCAAGTTTAAAAAGGCAATTGCTGAAGTACTTGTTAAAGAAGGTTACTTAAAGTTTGTTGAAGAAGTCAGTAATGACGGCAAACCATTTGTACGAATTGGTCTTAAATATGGTCCAAGACGTAAAGCGCTTATCAATAGCATTGTTCGCTCATCAAAACCAGGACGCCGCTTATATGTTAAAGCAGCTGCGGTACCTGTTGTTCGTGGTGGTTTAGGTATTGCAGTAATTTCTACTCCTCAAGGCTTAATGGTAGATCGTGAAGCTCGTCGCAAAAATGTTGGTGGCGAAGTTCTTTGTGAGGTCTGGTAATGTCTAGAATTGGTAACGCAATTATTGAGATACCAAAAGGTGTAGAGCTCAATATTGGTAAAGTTGAAATGACGGTTAAAGGCCCAAAGGGTGAGTTACATGTTCCTATTCACCCGCGCTTGACTGTTGGTCAAGAAGATGGTCAAATTTCGGTCAAAAGACCTAGTAATAATCGTTTAGACCGTTCACAACATGGTCTGACCCGTAGTCTAATCAATAATGCTGTGATTGGTGTGACTGAAGGTTTCCAGCGTAAGTTGGAAATTCATGGTGTAGGTTATCGTTGTGCATTAAATGGTAAAAACCTAGAATTCAATCTTGGGTTTTCTCATCCAGTTGTGATTGAACCACCAGAAGGTATTACTTTTGAAGTACCTGAGCAAACTAGAATTACAGTTTCAGGTATCGATAAGCAGTTGGTTGGTCAAGTGTGTGCGAATATTCGTAAGCTTCGCAAGCCAGATTCATACCACGGTAAGGGTGTTCGCTATGAGGGTGAACACATTAGACTTAAAGCTGGTAAGGCTGCAGGTAAGTAGGAGTAACGCATGAGACCAAGAGTTGCTAAAAGTAGTCAGTCAAAATACCGCCGTACCATGCGTACACGCCGTAATCTCAAGCGTCCTGTCGATAATGGCAGAATGCGTCTTAGCGTGTTCCGTAGTGCAAAACATATTTATGCCCAAATTATTGATGATCGCCAAGGCATCACACTTGCTGCTGCAAACAGTAAGTCCCTTGGTTTATCAGGTAATAAATCAGAACAAGCAAGTGCTGTTGGTAAAGCTCTAGCTGAACAAGCAGTTACTAAAGGTGTTAAAGAAGTTATTTTTGATCGTGGTTCATTTCGTTACCACGGTAGAGTTAAAGCTCTAGCAGACGCTGCACGTGAAGGCGGTCTAGAGTTCTAAAACCAGTGATTTTACTGGTTAGAATTCTAGATGAATCTTAATAGGAGTCAATAATGGCAGATTTTGAATTAGAAGATAAGGTCATTTACATTCGTCGCACGGCTAAAACCTATAAAGGTGGTCGTCGCTTCCGTTTTGGAGCGATGGTTGCTGTAGGAGACCGTCAAGGTCGTGTTGGTGTTGGTTTAGGTAAAGCAAAAGAAGTACCTACTGCTGTGCAAAAAGGTCAGTACATGGCTAAGCGCAATGTTATAGAGGTGCCGATTCAAGAGCCAGGTACAATTCCTCATCAGGTTATTGGTGAGCATAGCAGCAGTCGTGTATTGCTCAAGCCGGCTGGCCAAGGTACTGGTGTTATTGCTGGTGCTGTACCTCGTGCAATCATTGAACTTGCTGGGTATACAAACTTACTTACCAAGGAATATGGTTCTCGTAACCAAACAAACGTCGCCTATGCTGTGATTGATGGTTTAAGTCAGCTTCGTACGTTTGAAGAAGCTCAAGCCGCAAAAGATGCAGCAATTTAAGGAGTCAGACAATGAAAATTACATTAAAGCGTAGTCTCATTGGTACAAAAAAAGGCCACCGTGCAACCGTAAATGCTTTAGGGTTACGCAAGATTGGTCAAAGTCGTACTGTTACTGATAACCCTTGTGTGCGCGGTATGGTCAATAAGGTTTCATACCTTCTTGAGATAGAGGAATAAGATAATGAAATTAAACGATCTCAAACCAGCACCAGGTGCAAAAAAAGCACGTCGCCGTGTAGGCCGTGGTATTGGTAGTGGAAATGGTAAGACTGCTGGGCGTGGCCAAAAGGGTCAAAAAAGCCGTAGTGGTTACTCAAAAGGTCCAGGCTGGGAAGGTGGACGTTCTAATTTGATCGAGCGCTTACCTAAGCGTGGTTTTAATAACAATCAATTTAGAACTTTTTACCAAGTGGTCAATTTACGTGACCTGAATAGACTTGCTGAAGGTAGTGAAGTTACAGGTCAAACACTGAAAGATGCAGGCCTTATTCGTCATGCAAATCGTCCAGTAAAGTTACTTGGCAATGGTCCACTTGAAGTACGTGCGCTTTCAGTAGAACTTGACAACTATAGCCAATCTGCAATCGATGCTGTTCAAGCTGCTGGTGGTACTATTCGTAATCCAGAAGTTAAAACATCTAAAGTAGACGCTACTGAAGTAGGTAGTACTGCTGGAGACGAAGCTTAATGTTAGCAGCATTCCGTAATGCTCTGCTAATTCCGGATCTTCGCCGTAAACTGCTAATTACCATTGGTTTATTAGCAGTTTACCGATTGGGTGTTTTTGTACCTACGCCAGGTGTTGATATTCAACGCCTACAGGCACAGCTTGATGCTTTCCGTGATAGTGGCACGGGTGGTCTCTTTAATATGCTTGGGTTTATTACAGGTGGAAACTTTGAGCAGTTTTCTGTTTTCGCCTTAGGTGTTCTACCCTATATTACGGCTAGTATTATTTTTCAACTTCTAACCTCTGTTTACCCGCCTTTAGAGAAGCTTTCTAAAGAAGGGGAAGAGGGACGTAGAAAGATTACCCAATATACCCGTATCGCTTCCTTGGTTCTTGGTGCTATTCAGGGGTTGTTCCTTGCAATTGCCTTACTTGGACCACAAGATGTTTTACGTGTTGGTTGGAGTGATGGACCTTTCTTCTGGTTAGTTGTAATGATTACTCAATTAGCTGGATGTGCTGTAGTTATGTGGCTAGGTGAAAAGATTACTGAATTTGGTATAGGTAATGGTATTTCACTAATTATATATGCTGGTATCGTTGCTGCTTATCCGGGTGCCATTATTGATCAATTAGCACTTATTTCTGCAGGTCAGTCAAATTTACTTGGTTTCATTATCTTTTTAGTGATGCTAATTGTTGCAATTGCAGGTATGGTTTTGATTACACAAGCTGAACGTCGTATTCCTGTGCAATATGCTAGACAGCAACGTGGTAAAAAGATGATGGGTGGTCAGACTACCTTTATTCCATTACGTCTAAACGCTGCAGGTGTAATTCCTGTAATTTTTGCAACTTCAATTTTAGTATTGCCAACAACAATTCTTGCACTCTTTCCAACTATTGGGTGGGTACAAGCACTTGGAGCATGGTTTAATCCGGGTGTGTGGCAAGGTCTACTGTTAAGTACAATATTGATTGTTGCTTTTACTTACTTTTATACACAGATCAGTTTTGATCCGCGTAAGATTTCAGATAATTTACGTGAATATGGTGGTTTTGTTCCTGGTGTTCGTCCAGGACAACCTACACAGGACCACTTAAATAAGATAACAACGAGAATTACACTTTGGGGTGCACTTTTCCTAGGTTTTGTTAATGCTGTTCCTCAGCTATTAGCTTGGCTAACAGGTGTTGGTACACTTTCACTTGTATTTTCTGGTATTGGTCTACTTATTGTTGTGGGTGTATCTTTGGATACTTTAAAGCAAATTGAATCACAATTGCAAATGCGTCACTATGATGGTTTTGTTACCAAAGGACGTATTCGTGGTCGTGGAAGGCGTATGTGAGTCAAGAAGATATGGCAAAAGAAACAAGCTTCGATACAGCTGAATTATTGCTTTTTATGGGACCTCCTGGTGCAGGTAAAGGTACTCAAGCCAAGCTACTTTGTGAAGCGAGAGGGCTCGAGCAGCTTTCTACAGGTGACATGCTCAGAAGTCATGTTAGCGAAGGTACCGAACTAGGTAAAAAAGCTAAGGCAATTATGGACGCTGGCGAACTTGTTTCTGATGATGTCATTATTGCAATGGTTCAAGCTAAGCTTGAAGAAATGCAACCTGTAAGAGTTTTATTTGATGGCTTTCCACGTACAACTGCACAAGCGGAAGCTCTTGATGAACTTCTTGCGGAAGCTTCTTTAAAGATTGATTCAGTTATTCTTCTTGAAGTAAATGAAGATGAGCTGGTTGAAAGATTACTACAACGGGCCCAAGAGCAGGGAAGAGATGACGATACTGAAGAGGTTATTCGTAACCGTATGAAAGTATTTCACACTCAAACTGCACCATTGATTGACTACTATGGTCAAAAAGAAGACGGTATTAAAGCTGTTGATGGTATGGGTGACGTAGCTGCTGTAAGTGAACGTATTGCTAAGGTGCTCTCTTGATTTTAAAGCGCCCTAGTGAAATTGATGCTATGGCAGAAGCTGCTGTTATCAATCGTGAAGCTCTTGAAAGTATGGAAAAAGCTATCGCTCCGGGTATAACAACTTTGGAGCTAAATGCTATTGCTGAAGAGGCAATTGTATCTCGTGGAGGCCGTCCAGCTTTCAAAGGATACAAGCGTTCTGGAACACCACCTTTTCCAGGTACCTTGTGTACTTCGGTAAATGACGTTATTGTACACGGTGTACCAGATAAGCGACCGCTTGAAAAAGGCGATATCTTATCGGTTGATATTGGTACCTTTTATAAAGGTTACGCTGCTGATATGGCGAAAACCTACGCAATTGGAGAAATATCAGAACAAGCAACGAAGTTGTTGAGTGTCACTGATCGTTCTCTTTATGCTGGAATTGCCCAGTGCCAAGTGGGAAACCGTTTGGGAGATATATCTGCTGCAATTCAAGCAGTGATTGAAGCTGAAGATTTCTGGGTTGTTAGAGAATTTGTTGGACATGGAATAGGTGTTAGCTTTCACGAAAAGCCAGACTTACCAAATTATGGTGATGCTGGTCGTGGAGCGAAACTGCGCCCTGGCTTAGTTTTAGCAATTGAGCCGATGGTTACCGAAGCTGAGTGCGAAATCCGTATTCTTGCGGATGGTTGGACTGCTCCTACTTCCGATGGTTCTTTGGCAGCGCATTATGAACATACTGTGGCTATCACTAATGATGGTCCACGAATATTAACAGCGGCGAATCAAGAGCCGCGCAAAAATCTTGACCCTACTGTTCTACATCAGGAATTAGGGTATAGGAAGGTGGCTCAATAAGTCTATGGCAAGAAAACCAGGCGGAAATAGAAAAAAGCGCCCACCTAAACCCCCGAGAGAGCGTCCTGAAGAAACAACGCAGGATACGATTCGGACCGAAGGTGTGGTTGTAGAGGCAAGACCAAATACGACGTTTTTAGTCAAGCTAGATGCTGGACCAGAAATATTAGCGCATGTTGGTGGGAAAATGCGAAGACACTATATTCGTATTCTACCAGGTGACAGAGTAGTTTTAGAGATTAGTACATACGATCCTGAAAAAGGACGAATTGTTTATAGAAAATAACTGTCTATAAATAAAGTACAAGAAAGGATAATGTTGTGAAAGTTCGTGCATCAGTAAAACCAATGTGTAACAAGTGCAAGGTTATTCGTCGTCGTGGCAAAGTGTTTGTGATCTGCTCAGTAGATCCTAAGCATAAGCAGAGACAAGGATAATTAGAGGATAACTGGAATGATAAGAGGAATTAGATAATGGCAAGAATTGCAGGGGTTGATTTACCTCGTAATAAGCGCATCGAGCATGCGTTACCGTATATCTACGGCATCGGTCTAACTACTGCTCAAAAGATTATTGAGAGCTCAGGCGTTAATCCTGATACTAGAGTTAAAGACTTAGCTGAAGATGAAGTTATTAAGCTTCGTGAGCTTGTAGAAAAGCATCATAAAGTTGAAGGTGACTTACGCCGTGAAGTTCAACTGAACATCAAACGTTTGATGGATATTGGTTGTTATCGTGGCATACG
>CALHRJ010000475.1 GCA_938038395.1 uncultured Deinococcales bacterium
TGTATTTCTAGCAACAAAAACTAATGAGCGAAGCTACCAAGCGGCTAAAGAGCAGATACATAAATCTTTAGAGCGTATGAAAGTTGACTCAGTTGATTTGATCCAACTACACAACTTGGTTGATAAACAAGAATGGCAAACAGCTTTAGGAGCAAATGGCGCGTTAGAAGCAGTGATAGAAGCAAAAGAAGAAGGACTGGTTAAATACATAGGTGTCACAGGCCATGGCTTAACAGTTGCTGAAAGGCATCTTGAAAGCTTAGACGAATATGATTTTGATTCTGTCTTGTTACCCTATAGCTATGTAATGATGCAATTACCAGATTACGCTGCGGATTTTGAAAAGCTTTATTTAGTCTGCCAAGAAAAAAATGTAGCTATGCAAACTATCAAAGCGATTACCCGAGGGCCGTGGGGCGACACCCAAAAAACTCACGCAACTTGGTATCAACCTTTGGAAGAACAAGGTGATATTGAAAAAGCAGTTCACTGGGTTCTGGCGCGTAAGAATGTTTTCTTAAATACGGTTGGCGATATTGAACTACTTCCTAAAGTGTTTGATGCTGCTGAGCGATTTACAGGAACCGTAGATGAGGCAGAAATGGAAGCAGTTTTTAAGAACCGACAAATGGAGCCGCTTTTTACATCTTAAAGCCCTAAGCTTTAGTGCTTAGTTGGTCTAGGTGCCATCATGACTAGGAGGACGAGTTCATTTTGAGTATCGTTACTGACGCCATGAGGTACGGAGGCTCGAGCTATCACTGCACTCCCTTCTGAGTGATGCTCCTGTTCACCACCAATGTCAAACAGAGCAGTACCTTCAAGCACGACATAAATCTTATCTTCACCAGCATGTGAATGGACTTTTTGCGATTGTCCTGGCAATAAACAGTACTGGTCACAAAACATTTTCTCACTTTCAAAGAGAGGAATCTTTTGCATTTTTTCTTCACTAAAGCGTCGTTGTTGTTTTAAAGTTGTTGTTTCCATAAGGAAGGATACCAGAGATTGCCGATACTTTAAATTAAGATAGAGGCGTTTATGGCGGAATTCAAGACTTAGCAGCCTATTACGTACAACACGGTGATGAAAGAATATGTAAGTGTTCCCTATACTCTTTTACAAGATATACCTATTTACAAGATATACCTAAGTTAACTAAGTATTTTCAATTAAGTTATGACTTTGCACTATCTTTAAAACCAAAGTAAGATTCCTACAAAAAAATACAACCTGAAATAACTGTGTAAAGTTACCGTAAGTGCTTCCCTCACGGAGTTTGTGCTTGAATTGTGACATCAATTTCTTTAGTTATCTTAATCTAATTAGAGACTCAAGTAGGTTGGCAAACCGCTATTCTAATTGTGGAGGCTTTTCCCTACGGTTTATGTTTAAAGCAATTAACAACTTATTTTCAAAGAAGTATGATCTGCTAGCGATAGGTCTATTTACAGGTGCTTCCATTGCCTTATTACTTTCAGAACTGTTTAACTGGTTTTTGAATGGTTTGGTATCAAGAGTTCTTTCTGAAAATAGTGCTTGGTTTGCATTGCTTTCTTTTTTCTTAATGTTTTTGAAGCTATTTTGTATCGCTTTTGTTCTCTTTGATATTGATTGGTTATATAACAAATTTGTTCGAAAACATTTTAAACAAACAGTTTCTTCTGTAACCCGAAAAGAAATAGCAATACAGCAAGAAGTGGAACAGCCTGTTGCTTTAGAAGATTTGAGTGTTTCGAAGGCTCAGTCAAAAAATCAGTCTAAGTCCCAGCTAAAAGCACGATTGAAAACACAGTTGAAAAAAGACCAAGAATTACAGCAGCAGTCAAAAAATATTGAAGTAAAGGTTGGCTCTAAGCTCGGTGGTTTAAATGATACTCAATCCAATCCAAAAGGTAAGTTTATTGTAGAGTACCTAAAAGGTCACGATGATGAATTGCCCACCGAATTAACAAGCGAATTAGAACTTATAGGTGAGCGTGTCAATCCTTTACAACTTGAAGATTCTCTATCTTCCCAAGTGGATAAAGTTGAATCAAGACAGTTTGCGATAAAACATCAGAAGCAAGAGCAGTTACGGGCTGAGCTAGCAAAGCTTATGAAAGATGATGATGTCTCTGTGCTAAATGCTGGTGACTTGGATTTGATCGCTATTCTTAGGCAAGATATGCAAGATTCAGACTCTTTAGAAGCACTGACAAAGCTCCAGAAAAAATCAAATTTATATAAAACGAGTACAGGAAATACAGAATTAAGCCCTCAAAAAGTTCGTAGTGTTTTAGCAAGACAGTAATTGTTTTTGAATTACGCCTAAGACTAAATTGCAAGATAAATGTCACAATCCTATTATTAGATGCTTTATCAGAACCAAAAGATAAGCACTTTCTGACCTATGATTCTTTTTAGCACTATGGCATTTTTGATTCATTTCGAAATAAATACTGTTTTAGGTAGGTGTTTTGCTAAAAATTGAGTAATTTGTATCGCTCAAAATCAATGTTTTACTGTCATACAGCGGTAAGAATTTTATACATATAATCCAAAAGCTCAAATTGTAGTGAGCCTGTAGCATCTTGTTATGTTTAGTTAATGCTATAGGGTTTTGGAGGAAATATGTTAAACGAATTTAAAGAATTTATTGCTGGTGGTAATGTTGTTGATTTAGCCGTCGGTGTTGTTATTGGTGCTGCTTTTGCTACAGTTGTTGGTTCTCTAGTCGACCACTTAATTATGCCACCTATTGGTATGCTAATTGGTGGGATTGATTTCAGTAACCTTGGTATTATTTTACAAGATGCTGATAAGTATGGTTCTGTAAAAGAGGCGATTGATGCAGGAGCCCCAGTATTGCAATACGGTAATTTTATCAATGCACTTCTTAAGTTCTTAATTATTGGTGCTGCAATTTTTGCGGTAGTTAAAGGCTATACCAAATTAGTTGGCGCAAAAGCTGAAGAAGAAGAGACACCTGCGAATGAAGTGCTTCTTGCTGAAATCCGTGACTTACTAGCGAAAAGATAATTTCCTATATTAGATATTGAAAATGTGGTGCTAGATTATCTAGCACCGCATTTTCTTTTATGTATTTTTGTTGAGACTTGTATGCTATCCCAAGATTTAAGTGGGAAAAGATGTAGCAGAATTTATTAGTTACTCAAGCATTTTTTGTAATCTTCTTGCTGAATTAGTACTAGAGTTCTGTGCAGAGCGTTCTGCTCGCTTTTGTATCATCAACTCTAAACATTAGGAAGATACCATCTTCTTCTGCCCAAGAACAATATTGTTTTCTTAGCTCAGTTAAGCTCATATTATTTGCAGCAGCCAAGTTTTGCATATTCCAGTCGTATTCATTAAGGTAGATGGCCTTACCTTTTGTCGCAAAGTAACGTGCATAGTTTTCGCAAGCTGGATCCCAGCCTTGTATTCTTTCGCTATAGCAAGACTCAACAAATACCCAATCATAAACCTCACTTAAAGGTTCAGCAATTTCGCCAGTGTTTTTTAAGCCGGCGTAAAGTCCTCTTTTGTGTGCTTCAGCTACTAACCATAGATTGTAATCAAGTTGCTCAGCTTCGGTAATGTTAAAACCAGTTTGTTCAGGTTCAGGGTTCCACTTATCAAACGAATAACCGTCAAGGTTATCAAAACTTACACCATCAAAGCCTTTATGTTTGCATTTGTTTAGTAACGCCTGTACGTAGTTACGGACAAAGTTATGGTTTGGATTCATCCAAAACTCGTTACCAAAACGCTCACCATAAACATTACCAAGTATGCCACGTCTACGCCACAGCTCGAGCAGCTCTGTATCACTGGATAAATCACCATCAAATACTATTTGTGTAGAAGGTCTAAAACTTTCTGCCGTACCAGCATTTAGATAGCATATTACCTTATGACCTCGACTCTTTAGTAAATCAATGACTTCTTGTGGTGCATCGATCTCGATGTCGTATATATCTGCTTGAA
Organism: uncultured Deinococcales bacterium; assembly: GCA_938038395.1. GTDB lineage: Bacteria > Deinococcota > Deinococci > Deinococcales > Trueperaceae > CALGZD01. The sequence continues at coordinate 3,970 of CALHRJ010000475.1, forward strand.
TCGTGGTATTGATAGGTGTAGTACCATCTAAAAAGAGCTGAACTTGCCAAGTGCTATTGAGATTTGGTGGCCAGCTTGATGGTACTAAGCTTCGTTTAAGAGATTGAATAAAGGCTGTTTGTTGACTTTTCGTTTGTAGATTATTTGGGGTAACGTTTGGTGCTGTGGGTTGAACAACGGTTGCTTGGGGCACAGCTTGTTGAATAGCTTGTTGAATAGGTTGTTGTACTACAGGAGCTTGAATCGGCGCAATCTGAAGTGGTTGTACTTGATGATTTTGTGTGTTGGTCGGTATCGGAATAGTCTGATTTATACTCTGATTTACAGCCTGATTTACAGCCTGGGTTGATGTTTGAGTAGTATCAACTTGCCCAATTGATCTTCTCAGCTCGAGCTCTAATTGTTGCTGTTCAAATAACTGGCGAGCTTGTTCTGCAAGTTCTGCGTCGTTTAATGGTCGGATACTAACTTGTGCCAGACTTGTTGTACTAAGCAAAAGAAAACATAGTATTAAATAAATATATATTGGGAAGAGGGTGTGGGTTTTCATAAAGAATTTGAACTTCTTTCATAGAATGTAAGAGATTTTTGATTAGCTTTGAATTTATTGCTTAGTTTGAATCTATTGTTTCGTAAGTAGGTTGACTTACACCTAACTATAAATGATGATTCTAAATGCCTATTGCAATTTTTATTCTTAATGTAGCTATTCGAAACTTGTAGCAGTAACATTCAGATGGGCTTTTATAATTGTTTCACGCATTCGTACCGTTGCTGCTAGTAGAAATATAAGCTTTACTATACGGCAGGTGTTTGTGAATTATGCCAAGAAATAATTTGAATTTCTTAAGCAGGCGTTCATACCTCTTATACAATCATCTATTATGAGTGGATTATTTTTGAACAGTGAAGTTGTATCTAATTTGATAATGAACAGGTATGAGAAATCCCCTGAGGCTTGCCTTGAAACAAAAAGAATCGACGGTATGGCTTGCCAAACAAGATTTCCTTGTTAATACCTTGTTGATACCTTGTCGGCTTGCCGCAGGGTTCGTTCATTAACCATTTTTAAAGATTGAATATCGAAACTTAATTGTTTTCAGTAGTATACTAATTATCTTTTAATTTATATTCTGTGATTAAATTGTTAGCTCTCTAACTTAATAATGAACTTACAGGATGGGGAATTCCTCGACGCTTGCTGCGATGCTGTTCATTAGCTTTCAGTCAGGAACTGGCTTACTCTAATTTGTGTGAAAATTTAGGAGAATGTTAGCGCCTTACCGTAAGAAAATTGTCAAAGCACTACATCTATACTACATTATAGTTTTGTGTAGTAAACGTTTCAAGCTACCTTCGAATAATATTTAAATTGAAAAGTCATCTAATACTCTATCTAATATTTTAAAATTCAATACTTCTACTAATTCAGTTGCTTAAATTTATCGAATATACCAGTTTTGAAATAATTACTACTAAGTATGCATTGAACTAATGTGTGTTTTGGGGGCGTTAGTGGTGGTACACAATAAAAGTGGCAATTTAACTCATGGAGACTCTTCGGAAGTGTCCACTGATACTAAATTAGTATCCAAGACTGTGGCAGTAGACCGTATCTTGTCTTCAACTATAACGGATAAGGATATAACAGCTCAAGATATAGATCTTTCACAAGATTTAACTAGAGCTAACCCTATTGCCAATAAGGTTGAGAGTCTTGATGTAACCACCATTTTATTAGAAGGTGACGAACATTCTGTTAAGAATCTGTCAAATGGAGATAGCGCTTTATCCGTTGCTTTAATAAGTATAGAAGGTAGTTCTGTCATTGAACATTTAGCTTCTTTAGGACTTCCAAATTTAAGATGCTATCTTAGTTCAACAATTATTGCCACTAACAAAGAAACTCTTGAAAATGATGTAGTACTTTTAGATCTTGTTTCTGAAAATTCCTATTCTGTTGGACAAATGTGTCAGCGTTTTGATGCTGTGCCAGTTATTGCACTTTTACCAGAAGGTTTTGACGGTGATTTAAGACATCTTTTTGAGCAAGGTATTAGTGATTTCATCTATTTGAATAGATTCTCCTTAAGTCTTTTTGAAGAAATAACGAGGAAGGCACAATTAAGACAGGATACGGTTGAATCGAGGAAAACTCAAGCCTTAATTTCGACCCAAGAACGAAAAGCCAAAGAATACAGCAGTCAGTTACAAGATATTGTTGCAAGTAGTCCAATGATTGCGTGTAAGTGGACATCGCCAGATGGCTATAATCTTCGGTTTAAATATATTTCGGACAATATTATACAACTGGGTTACACGGCTGAAGAGATTTTGTCAGGTGCTATACAGTGGCCAGATGTAGTACATCCTGATGATGTTGAGAATAACCGTGTGCAACTGTTTACGGCTACAATCGATGGCTCGAGCGAAGTCGAGTTTCAATATCGTGTGTTCACAAAGGATGGCGAAGAGCGGTGGTTAGAAACTTACACGCTGCTCGAGCGCAGAGAAAACGGCATGGTGCGCTATTATCAGGGGTTCTTCCTAGATATTACCGAGCGTAAAAAAGCAGAAGCATTAAAAGATCAAAAAAATAAAGAAATTGCATTGCTTAGTAAGATTCAATCTGCGATTAGTAGTTGCCACTCTGTAGCAGAGCTGTATGATTCGATAACAGCTTCTATCTCAGATATTCTAGGATTTAAGTATGTATTGATAGCACAATATCAGGAGCGTCTGTTAACAACGATTTCTAGCGCAGGTTACATAAACATTCCTGATTCTGCAGCCCTGATAGATAGTCCTGTTTCAAAAACAGTGAATTTAGCAAAACCAGTTTTGCTAACCGAGTCAGAGCTTTCCCTCTATGGACAGTTGTTAGACGAAGTAAAATCCAGTTTGGTTATTCCATTTTTCGATAGTGAAAAAGTTGTTGGCGCAATGCTAATAGAATGCCAAGATGAAAAATTAAGTCAAGAAGACTTGTCTTTAATGATAAAGGTTGGTATCCAAGTCAATCTAGCAATCGAAAATTTAAGATTGCAAGAAAGAACTCGTTACGATTTGATTCGAGCAGAAGCACTCTATGCAGTAAGTCAAACACTGACTGAAAGTAGAACGGTTGAGGATGTTATGAATTCTGTAACAGATACAATTTTAAGTGTGCTTGATGCTCGTTGGATACTTAGCTATAAAGTCAACCATAAAACACAAGAGATCGAAACTGCTGTTAGTGCAAGTCATAAAGATAGCCCACTAGAAACCCTCTCGTACGAAGATTATAGAAATAGCATGGCATGTTGGTCTATGAAACATAAAGCACCAGTAAGAATTGGCGCAAAAGATGATGACCCAAGAGAGAGTCCAGAATTTAAAGAAGTGCGATTACGTAATAATGTTGGCTCGATTGTGGTTATTCCAATTATTTACAATAATGTTGTTTTAGGTGCAGTTGCGGCGCTTAATAATCTTACTGATCCAGATTTTACGCAAGACGATGTTAACCTTATGACTGCTTTTGTAAATCAAGTTGCAGTTGCAATCGATCAGCGAGAACTTATGTTTAAGATTGAGCATCAAGCTTTTCATGATGCATTGACAGAACTACCGAATCGCTCACTGTTTCATGATCGACTTACTACTAGTATTGCCCATGCACAGCGCACAAAATCTAAATTAGGATTACTCTTCTTTGATTTAGATGGATTTAAAACAATTAACGATACTTTAGGGCATCATGTTGGAGATAGTTTACTAGTTGGCATTTCTGAGAGATTTTCTAAGCGTATTCGAAGTAGCGATACGCTAGCGCGAATGGGTGGCGATGAATTTGCCATTATCCTAAATGATATTACGGATAGGCAGAATGCACTTATAATTGCCAATGAGTTTTTAAAACTTCTTGAAGAACCTTTTTATTTGCAAGACCATATTGTGACAGTATCTGCCAGTATAGGTGTTAGTCTATTTCCAGACGATGGTTGTGATGTCGCAACTTTGCTCAAGTATTCTGATATCGCAATGTATCTGGCAAAAGATGGTGGGAAGAATGATGTACAGTCTTTTTCACCTGAGTTAGCAGAACAAGTACATGAACGTATGACTTTGGAAGTAGAGCTACGTTCAGCTTTGGAAAATCAAGAGTTTATATTGCACTATCAACCGCAAATTGATATTTCTACAGGAGAACGGATTGGGCTTGAGGCGCTTGTACGCTGGTTACATCCAACGAAAGGTTTAGTGCCACCACCAAAATTTATACCTGCTACTGAGGAAACACTTTTGGTTGTACCACTTGGAAAATGGATTTTGCGTGAAGCCTGTCGTCAAAATGCAGCATGGCAAGCACAAGGTAAACCACCGATACTCATGGCTGTAAATGTTTCGATGCAACAGTTTACACAACCAGATTTTGTGGAAACAGTTAAAGAAGCTTTGCACGATACAGGTTTAGACCCTCAGTATTTGGAACTTGAAGTTACTGAAGGTGTTGTTATGCGAAATGTCGAAAATGTAGCAAAGCAACTTAGAGAGTTGAGGAGCATAGGTGTCAAGATTGCACTTGATGACTTTGGTACTGGCTTTTCTTCTTTGCAATACTTGCAAAACTTACCGTTTGACAAGCTCAAAATAGATAGATCATTTATTATGGATTTAGAGGATAATAAAAAACAACAAGCTTTGGTTAAAGCAATCATCACCTTTGCTAAAAGTTTCGATTTAGAGACGATAGCTGAAGGCGTTGAAACAATTGGCCAACTCAGGATTTTGCAAAAACTGAAGTGTGATCAAGCACAAGGTTTCTATTATGATAGACCACTTGAAGCAGTTAGTGCGTGGAAACGGAAGTGAGTTGTGTTCTTCTGGAAATCTAATAATGAATAGGGATTAAGAATTCCCTGAGGCTTGCCTCACAACAAAAAAATCAACGTATGGCTTGACAAACGAGATTTCTTTGTTGATACACCAGCGACTTGTCGCGGGGTCCGTTCATTTTAAACACTTGTTTAAAACAGGTTTAAGTTGATTCTAGCCTAATACCTGACCTAATACTTTGTGTTGATTCCCAAACGGCTTTGTTGCGATATACTTATACAAGTAGTTGATAAGGTATTTTTAGAGTAGATTTCAAAATACTTAAATGAGCTGCTTAAAGCAATTGGTAGAGATGTAGATTCTTCATTAACAGTCGTGTGTTTGGGCTTTAAACTTGAAGTGATTGACCTCTATAGATAGCTGTTTACCTAAAGTGCTAACACTATAAAAAAACTATGAAAGAAATGTATCGCTCAACGCTTAAACCTATTCTGAACAAACTCCTGATTAATACCTTTTACATCAGTAGATTGGTATCAGATAGGCAGGGCTATCTTGATGACCGAGAAAGCTTATTGAAAGATGAGCTTTATTTGCGTATTGAGCATATGTTGGTCAATAGAATCAATCAGTTTTGGCATGCAGAAGAAAAGCTCCATGCCTTCGGAACTGAAAAAGATATTTCAGTTTTAGATATAAATTTTGAAACGCTTGAAAAGATTTTGTGCCCTGTGGAGATTATTAATCCAACCCAGCGCGTGAATAGTGCCATTGATGGGATGTATAAGGTTAATTCATTAATGCAGCAATTTACGACCGACGGCTCGAGCCCCAGTACTCCCACCATCAGCGGTTACAAGGATATCCCCCGAACCATAACCTACTATCCAGATGCTCTTTCAGCAAAAGTAGCTGCAAAGTTCTTAAGTACCTTTTTTACAGGCTCTTCAAACATAACGATTGTTGATACAGTCCAGAACAATTGCACGACTGAAGGATTGCATTGTGTAGTTGATAATATTAACTATCTAAACTTTTGTTATTTAAGAAGTTTTATTTCGTTTCTGGCTAAACATGAGTTGCAACCGAATCCTCTAACTAAAGAGAGGTTCAATTCAGATCCAAAAGTTATTCATCCTTATATTTTTGTCAAAAAGACAATTGAAGCCAGAATACAACAGCATGAAGTGATTAAAAGAACTGTTTTAAAAAGACTTGCAACAGCTACGGAGTTTAGAAACCATCTTGGTGATAATAGTTTTACAGCCTTAAGCGCTCGTTTTGGATACAGGTTGCCGAGTTTGAATCCTAAAGGAAAAATAGATAGTTCTGACCTAAAGGCACTTGTATTTATAGAAGAGCAAGATAAGCCAGATATATTCAAAGGTATTATCTCTACTATCTATAGTAAAAAAGATGGTCGACCTGTAAATGATGGTTTACGTACTGAAAGTTTAGCCTTGATTTTTGGTCCAGAAGCTGCTGCTGGTTTAACACAGCGTGACATAGCAGTTGCAACGCGAAAAATAGCAGAAGCTGCTTTGAATATGGATAAAACGGGCGGTAGTCAATCAGTACAAAAGATTGGTACACAATTATCAAATTCATTATTGAGATTGTTTCAACCTACTAAAGGCATTGCTATGATTTTGAGTAAGTTGGTTGGTGTAGTTATCGGCGTGCTTATCTATCCGATTTTTCTGCTCGAGCCCATTACACAACCAGTAGCAAGTTTTATTTATAAACTATTCTATAAAACTCCTTTAAGAACAAAAGTAGAGAATGCTACAGGCGTTAAGTTTGCAGAGTCAAATACACGTTTTGAAGATAATAATAAAACTACGCGCTTAGTAACAGATGCACAACGTGCTTTGACAGAAGCGCACATACAAGCCTTTGAGGTAGATGTTTTCTGGCAACAGGGAAGAGTGTTGGTACAAACACCTGTAGGGGTGGCAAGCTTAAAACATGAGTCCATTTTTAGTGGTCTTGAATTAGAATCTTGCGCAGCTATTGCTGAAGATTTTATGCACTTTTCAATTAGTAACTTCGTTAGTCAGCGTCAGTTATTGCCTTATGACGATGACAGAATAACTTTGATTCGAAGTAAAGAAGAAAAAGGTATGCGTGATAAAGAGTTGCAAGAGGAGTTGCGAGTTTATCACGATAATCGGTTTATTGACATGCGGAAACGCTTGGCAAAAGCTATAATGGTTTATGTTTGTAGTGCAATCGCTTTTGAGGGTCGAAGCTGTGAGGAAACTAAGCTTAGTTTTGAGAGGGCGGGGCTCGAGCTCATCCAAGTTCTCAATCAAGAAGTTCAGGGACTAAGCAGCAAAATCCCACAATTAGAAGCAAGAGTCGAATACTATATTCGCAAAGACCTAAGCAGTAATTGTTTACAAGAAATTATGTTCTATTCTGAAAGCGAAAGATTTCAAAAGCTTCAAGAAAAATTATTAAGTGCTAATGTTGCAGCATAGTGAATGATTATCTGTCAAACTTAAAAACAACCTTATACTGTTCATCAAAGGCAAGCCTAGCTTTAAAGGTCTTCCCAGTACTGGATTTGAAGTTAACTGCTGTTTTGGTCTCGCCAGACTTCACAAGTTGTTTTAAAGCAGTAGCACTCAAATCTTTTTTAGCCATTTGTTTCCAGAGGATAAAACCGCAACCCTTGTCTGGGCAGGTAAGGCTTTTTGGATAATCAATA